>JBBSYU010000128.1:0-3421 GCA_038045105.1 Nanobdellota archaeon
TAAAGCTTTGGCTTTAATCTATTTTTCGGTCTAGAATTCTCATATCATCTGATATTATCCTCTTTTTGTTGATATAGTAAATCTTCACTCTCTCATCGCATAATAAAAAACTATTGCAGATAAAACTCCAGTTGTATCAATAAAAACATCTCTAAATGTAGTATGCCTGCCTGGAACAAAGAATTGATGGATTTCATCTGAAATTCCATAGGCAACTGACAAGAGCAGTGCAATTATGATTAGATATTTATTATTAATCTTTCCCCTTATGACTGTTAGTGAAATAAAAAGTCCAAGAAGAAAGTAAATTCCTAAATGATAGATTTTTGTCATTATTCCTAGATTTGTTGGAAAACCATAAGAGGGGGTGTCTGAGATATAATAGATAAATCCTGCAATTAGAATTGTAATTATGAGGGGGGCAAACCAGTATTTTTCAAACCAAGAGATTAATGGGTTATACCATTGATACCATCTTTTTTGCATGAACTTGACATCCTCTGCACTATAAAAATTGCAGTCCTTGGTAATGTCACAAACCATAACAAATCTTCTTGTTCATCAAAGCGAGGCTTATAATCATTAAGCGAGGCTTCTGAAACATAACTTTATTAGGTTTTACAATACCAATATAACCTAGAACTGCATAAGATTTAAAAACATAGTTATTCCATGTTGATTATAATAAATTATAATATTGATTATATTGGCAATGTAAATAACTGATGAGTTTTGCAGATGAGTAAGAGCGGGTGATAAATTATAACTCCCAATAACAATCGCCAATTAATCTACGGCATTAATATTACCAACAGCCCTTTTTACTTCTGTAAAAAGCCCTGAGGTAAAAACTAATAATAAAACAACATGAACCAGGAACAAATGATGCAATTGCAGATGATTGAGCAGGAAGCTAATCAGCTTAATCAGCAAACTGAACTGATTGAACAAAATCTAAAAGAGATTGAGGAATTAAAAACAGGATTAGGTGAAATAGAAAAGAAAGAAACAAAGGAAATTCTTGTTAATATTGGAAAGAGAATATTTCTTCCTGTTGAGATAAAAGATAAAAATCTTATTGTTGAGGTGGGAAATAAGAATTTTGTTAAAAAGTCTATTGAAGAAGCAAAAGAGCTGATTGACGAGCAGATATGCAAGCTTAATTCTGCGAGAGAGCAGATAACTGAAAGACTTCATGAATTAGAAATGAATATGAATGAGATGATTAGTGAAATGAGTGAAAAAAGCGAAAAAAAACATGTTCATGATGAAAATTGCAAGCATGAACATTAAATAATTCTTTTATTTTTCTGTTAATCTTTCCAAACTTTGTATAAGGAAAGATTTCTATCGTTTGGTAAGGGTAATTTTAATTAAGTTATGTGTAATATGCAGAATCGCTTGATGAATTGATTACATAGCTCATAAAAAATAATTTAGATACCAATCAAGAAGAAAAAATTATCTTGACAAAGTCAGATAATTTTAAACAAATCCTATTTAACCTTTAAGAACTGACTATATTAATCCGATATTTCTTAAATAGTCTCTTGCTTTTTTCTTAAAATCCTCTTTTCCAAACATATTGCTAAAAAGACTGCTGCTGCTCTTTAGCTGACTTTCTATTAAGACTTTATGCTGTTTGAATAAACTATTATCTTCCCTTAACTTATCCGCGTACAATTCAACATAATCCATGTCTGTAAGTATTTTTATTTGTTTCATTTTAATTCTCTCCTTATTATAGTTTCACATTCTTTAAATCTTTCCTCACTTAATATACCTTTAAAAAAGGTTCTTAGATGTCTTGCATCCTCCATATCCTTTTTTCCTGTTAAGATAATTTCTTTATATAATATCTCAAATTCTAACATAGGTATCTTAAATTCAAAACCATCTATTTTTATTTTCTGAGGATGATTAAATTCAAAAAGTTTAGATTTTTTAGTTTCATTAAATGGAATAAACTCTATATTGGGAAACATCTGATTTATTCTTGCAAATCTTATGCTGTTTAAACCCCTAATATAAGAATAAGTTTCCTCTGCATTGTCAGCCTGATAACACCAAAATCCATTTTTTAATAAATCTGAAAATAAATTAAAAAAATTAGTTTTCTCCATTAATGGAAAGATTATGTCCACATCTTCTGTTCCGCGCGTTCTTCCTGTGGAGATACTTACAAATCCACTTACAACAAGATAATCTGAATGTTTTTTTAGTATATTAAGAAAATCTCTAACAAAAAAATCCAATTCATTTAAATCTCTGTTAATCTTAATTGTTTTGTTCTCTATGACATATCCTTCTTCATTTTTCATCTTATATTCAGGAATCAGAATTATAAATAATTATCTATTTAACTTTCTTCAAGAACTGGTTATAAGACAAAATTCCTAATTCTGATATTATCCCTTTTATATCTTTTTTATAAATAAATTCAAATGCAGGGTTTTTTATTTTTATTTTTTTCTTGTTCCAGACTTCTTTTGTATTTCTCTGCTCTAATTTTATACTCTTTTTTGAGTATTTAAGAGAATCAGAGACGATGTATAATGGAATGTTGTTTAATCTTGCGATTTCTGCAATTATTCCGCTTCCAACCTTGTTTATTACTCCTTTTTTTGTAATTGCATCTGCTCCTATCAAGACTATGTCTGCAGGCTTTGTTTTTTCTTCACTATCTTGTTCCTTTGTCAATGCTATTTTTGCTGCTGAATCAATAAACATTGTAACTTTAATTCCTGCTTTTCTCAATTCTTCTTCTGTTTTTCTTCCCTGAAACAATGGGCGGGTTTCTGTGTTATAAACTTCAAATTTCTTTCCTTTTTTATGTGAATAAATAAGAGCCTTGATTATTGTTGAGGAATGGCAGTGAGTAAAAATAACAGAGTTGTTTTTTATTAATCTGAATATGTTTTTATTAATAATCTGCTGATTTTCTTTTAATTTTTCTGTTAATTGTTTATAAGATATTTTATCTGCAATTTTCAGGATATTCTGAAGCATTGGCTCTGTAGGCCTTAGGGAAATAAGCTTTTCTTTTGATTTTTTAGTTGGAATTAATTTATATGCATAAAAAGCAGATTTTGCTATATTTTCAGCTCCCTGAATCTTAATTGATTTAATGTCCTTGCAAATCTTATCAAATTCTTTTTCTTTGTTCATGTTAACCTCTTTGGACTTTTTATATTCTTTATTGGAATTTATCTATATCTGGTATCTTAATGCTGTTGTTTAGTTATGTATATGGAGATTATAGTGTAAAGCAATTTGAAATCACTAATTACTCACTTAATCTACTCACTAACATCTCTCAATTTATACATTACCAATATTATGTTATTAATATTAAAATATTATACTATTGATGTGCACCCTTCTAGGTGGACAGTTAGAATAGCTAATAGTTCTTTTTATA
>JBBSYU010000129.1:0-10728 GCA_038045105.1 Nanobdellota archaeon
CAAAAGAATATCCACTTACTAAAGTAAGTGGTTTAATTTCGGACATCATAAATGATGCAGTTTTCATTTCTGACATAATAGAAATATTTTGAGTTATTAATAGGTAACATTTCTTATCAACCCACACAAGTTATTTGCCATGATAATATTTATAAGCACCATTAACTAAAATATTTATGTAAAAATGAATACCTACAAAACATTTTTATGTCCTTTCATTCCAAGCTTTATATGAATAAAGTCTATAAGGAGTTTGAAATTGTTATTGATAAGTAAATTAATTTAGAAAATGATTTTATCTTTATCTTAGGAAAATAAATGAAAATATTAATGATAGTACCCAAATACAGATTAATTAATCATAAAGATTATGGATATTTTTTTCCATCAGGATTAGCTTATATATCTGCAGTAATAAAAAAGGCGGGATATGAATTAGATTGTTTAAATTTAAACCATTTTGAAGGTAAAATAAAAGATATAATCAAATCACAATTAGATAATCAAAGTTATGATGTAGTTTGTACAGGACATTTAGCGATAGGCTACCCTATTATAGAAAAGATTATTAATGCAGTAAAAAATAATTCGCCAAATACTAAGATAATTCTGGGTGGAGCAATAATCACGACTGAACCAGAGTTAATGCTTGATTCATTAAATGTTGACTATGGTGTAATGGGAGAAGGTGAAGAAACAATAATTGAATTATTAGATTGCATTGAAAAAAATAAAGATTTTAGAAAGGTAGATGGAATATGTTACAGGGATAAAGAAAAGAATTTTATTCTCACAAATCCAAGAAAACCTATAGAGGATTTAAATTCATTGCCTACTCCTGATTTAGATGGCTTAGGCTTTAAAGAATATCTGGATAACCAGACCTGCGAATTTATTAATGGCAGTTTTTCACTTTATGACTATCCAAGACAGTACCCTGTTCTCTGCAGCAGAGGCTGTCCCTATCAATGCACTTTTTGCCATCCTATTCTAAAGAAATATAGAATGAGATCCTTGGATAATATTTTTGAAGAGATAGAATCTGTAATTAAAAAATATAATATAAATTTTATATTTCTTGTAGATGATTTGTTTTCTGTAAATAAAGAAAGATTATTTGATTTTTGTAAAAGAATGAAAGCTCTTAATAGAAAAATAAGCCATAAAGTAGGGTGGTTTTGTAATTTAACTGTAAGAAATATAGATGATGAATTATTATCTGTTTTAAAAGATGCAGGGTGTAAATTTATAGGTTATGGCTTTGAAAGTTTCAGCCAAAAAGTTCTTGACAGCATGAAAAAACCAATAACCCCTAACATGATTGAAAATGCTGTTTATAAAACAATGAATGTGGGAATACCCTTCCAAGGAAACTTTATTTTTGGGGATACGGCAGAAACAAAAGAAACTGCAAAAGAAACTTTGGATTGGTGGAAGAAGAATGCAAAAGGCCAGATTGATTTAGTGTTTATTCAGCCTTATCCAGGAAGTGAGATATATAATCGTTGTATACAAAAAGGCATAATAAAAGATAAACTAGATCATATAAAAAATAAATTGCCTTTTACGAATTATTTGAATATGACTGATAACATGACCGATAAAGAAATTTCAGACTTAAAAAATGAAATATTCGAAATGAAAAGAAAATACTGTTTTTATGCAATACCTTCTAAAATAAAAAAGATTTCAAAAGAAAGATATAATGTTATAGCTAAATGTCCTTTTTGCAAAGAAATTATGGATTATAAAAACTGCTTTTTTGAAAATAAACTGCGCATTAGCATGTGGGTGCCTTGTAGAAAGTGTAATATGAAGTTTTTTATAGTAAGCAGGCTTAAAAAGTTACAAATAGATAATTATAGAAGATTACAAATCGTTAGCGGAATTTATGTTAAAATTAGAGATAAAATTTTAAAGTCAAATTTATAAAGATATTATACTTATCAATAAAAAAACAGAACTCGTCACCTAAATTTTTTTTGAGGCGACTACTTCCCCTATAAATCTTTCTAATCTTGGAAAATTCTTATCCATGTCAAAATCTTCTCTCGCATCAATTATTTTTCTTTCGATTTCTTTATAATTTAATCTTTTTAATCTTTTTCTCAAGCCTTTAAGATTTCTATTAAAACCTAATTTTTCAAGTTTGTATTTTTTCATAAGATTGACAACATAACCAGATTCTTTACAATATATCATTGGAACTCCTGCTTCAAAATAGCTAGCAAACTTGTTTCCTATACTATATTTATTCCAAGGAAGATTTAAGTCATAAGTATTAACCATCCATAAAGAGTAATCATATTTGGAGATTTCTTTGATTATCTCTTTTGATCCAAGGGGAGGGTGGATATGAAAATATTTAGATTTACTAAACCTGCTGAATAAATCTTTAAAATATATATCTGCCTGATTTCGAGGAATATGATTGACCTGGGCATAAACATGAAGATGTAATTTTTGAGATAGAATTTCATTAAAACGTTCTGTCATTATTCTTACAGATTCTTCATCATTAAATAAAAAACCTATGTAAACTATGTGCACTTCTCCATCTCTTTTTGATACCTTATTTTTATTCAAAGGAACTGAAAATTCTTTTGATGAATAAGTTGAAAAATCAAGCTGAAGTTTTGAAAGGGAATATTTATTCTTAAAAAATTCCAATTCATTGGGACTTCCTTTATGAAGAATACCGTCTGAATTTTCTAAACAATATTTTTCCGCTTCTAATTCAAAGGTTTTTATTCCTTTTTTTATTGCCTCTTCTTTAGAATTAAAAAGGGAAGAGATTATATCATATGGAAAATAAATAAATGGGTATTTTTTAAAAAAGTATTTATGAACAAATTTTAATTGCCAATTAGCTCCAGAAGTTCCAATTACTACATAAGGCTTTAGAATCTTTGTTTTTATTAAAAATTTAATAAAACTTGCCCCTCTCTTTAAAAGATAGAATAAAGTCTTCTTGCTTGGTTTAAAAAATTGAAAATTAGAGCATATTATTTCATTGAATGCATCTTTGTAAAAATCAAAATTCAAAACTTCTTTTTCGCACATCGTAATTAAAATAGTTTCATAACCTTTTTTATAAAAAAGCCTAGCAATTTTATAAATCATTATACTTGGAGGAGAGGCTGAATAAAAAACGATTCTCTTCTTTTTTTCTTTTTCCATTGTTTTATACATTAAGGTCTATTTAAAAAGTTTCTTATAATCATTCATCTATATTCCTGAAATGAAATCTTTTCAAATATTCATCAAGGAAAGATTATTCTAAACATGACATCCCTCACACATAAATGTCGAGTAAAAGCAATTTACTAATTTGTTATTTGTACAAAAATTGCTTTTATGAGTGTGGGTTTCCTTGGTATCACCTAATCTCAGTTGTGGTGAGATTATTTGATTTAGTATCTAATAATAAAATCAAAAAAACAATGTGCCACCACACACTAAAGTGTGTGGTCTGATTGGCACTTGTTTTTAGGATGCAGGAAATTCTTTTCAGAAAGAATTCTCCTGAACAGAAGAATCCTTACGGATTTTCTGTGCTCCGAAATTAAAACACCAAAAGAATATCCACTTACTAAAGTAAGTGGTTTAATTTCGGACATTATAATATAAGAAATGCTAATTTGAGATGTGGATTTCTTCTCAGTTAATAAGTGCAATTATCAAAAGATATTTATTTAGATGTGGGAGATATGGATGATATGCAGAATATCTTAAATCAACTTCCTACATACCTGATAAATCTATTGAGATACCAATAAAAAAGAAAATTATTTGTGACCAACAATAATGAAATTATTGTTCTTCATTATCAATGTCAAATAATTTCTATAGAAGCTTATTTCAATATATAAGAAATAAATTTTCTCAATTCAATAGGATCAATAGGTTTTCTATTTCCAATTATCTTTGTTGCCAATCCCCCTATGCAATTTCCCAAAAAAGGCAGTATTTCTGGATCTGTGTTTTTGTAAGATAGTATAGATGTTAAGGCAAAAACAGCATCTCCAGAAGCAATTGTATCAATAGGATCTCTTGTAAAAGATGGTGAGTAAAAAAAATTTCCTTCTTTATAATAGATTATGCCTTCTTTTCCAAGAGTTATATTGATATTATTTAAACTAAGATGTTTACTTAATTTAAGTATAGGAACTTTTACATCACCTGTTTTTTCCTGAAATGGCAATCTAATTTCCCTGTCATTCAAAGAAATAAAATCAGCTCTTTTGTATTTTGTTATAAAATTATATCCGAGATTTCCTGCATTTAATTGGCAGTTTATTGCGAGAAATTTATTAGTTTTTGATAAATAATCAAGAATATTAGGAGTTATCATGCCATGTCCAAAATCTGAAACAAGAATAATATCAAATCTTGAAATATTTTTATCCAGATATCTTAAAATTTTTTCCTCTGTCTCCTGGCTTATTTTTAGTTCATCAACATTATAAATTGAAAATAGTTTATTCATCCGGTAATTATCAAGATATTTCCTCTTTATGATAGTTTTGGAATTATTCTGAACAAAAAGACTTCTTTCAATAGATTTATCAAGGGAACTTTCCACAAATTCATAAGTATTGTTGCCTATGCAAGAAACAACATTAACATTTTCTGAAAATCCTGCTAAATGGTTTGCAACTGCAAACACTCCTCCCGGGTGAATCTCTGAATTTAAGAATTTATAAGAAATCATAGGCTCTTTTCCAGATATGCCCATTGTTTGGCAAAAAGTATATTCATCTAAAATAGCATCCCCTATAATAAGAACTTTTATTTCTTTTAAAGAGTTTATAATCTCTAATATTTTAGATGTAGAGTGTTTTTTTCTGAATTCATCAAGATATACTTTAGATTCTTCAGGTATCGCGCTTGTTATTTGATTTATTATATTTGATGATGAAAATGTAATCTCATCTGTCAAATAAAGTTTCCCTCCAACTGATTTAAGAATTTCTTCTTCTGCAAAGAGATTTGACACTTTTTTAGTTCCGTCATTTACTTCATCTACATCTTTATTGCCCAAAACTTCTTTTCCTTTTACATAAACATGAGGTTTAATTAGGTTTATTGTTTCTACTGCAGTCTCCCATTTGTTAAGAGCTATATAATCAATATACTCTATTGCGGCTAAAAACTCCAACCTTAAATCCTGGCTGTAAAAAGGCCTTCCAGGTCCTTTTTGAATAAAATTATCTGGAGTGACAGTAACAATAAGGATATCTCCTTGTTTTTTTGCGCTCTCAAAATGTTTCACATGCCCAAAATGAATATAATCAAAACAACCATGGCAGTGAACTATTTTTTTTCCTTTTCTCCTTAATTCTTCAGCAATATCTTTGAGCTCTTCAAAAGAGACTATTTTTTTATTCGGCATCTTTTTTCCGTATTATAGCCTAACCAAACACATTTTTAAAGTTATTTGTAATGCAATATATTAAACAATTTATCTTAGATTTTTATACAGAATAAAAAGAGCGTATTTTTTTATTCTGCCTCATAAAGTATAAAAACATAAATACTTTATGACTTCAAGAAATCTATTTAAACACCTTTTTTTTAGTTATATAATGGATGATGATAAAAAAAAGTTGGATTCCTCCTTAAAATTGCTTGCAAAATCTTTTTTTGTTGTACTTATAGGTGTTGTCTTATCAAAAGTTCTTACTTATTTATTTAGGATAGTTGTTGCAAGGCGCTTTGGACCGGAAATCTATGGATTATTTTCTCTGGCTTCCATGATTGTTTTACTATTTTATTCTATTTCTTCACTTGGACTTCCATATGGAATTATAAGAAATGCATCTATCTACAGGGCAAGAGATGAGATTGACAAAATTAGGTGTATTGTAAAAAGTTCTATAAATATATCACTATTTTTGTCTATATCTGCAGGAATAATCCTATTTTTAACAGCAGATTTTATTTCATTAAACATATTTCATAATTCAAGTTTGATTGTTTATTTGAAATTTTTTAGTGTAATAATCCCCTTTTATGTACTTTATTCTGTTTTTATTGGACTAATGCAGGCTTATGAAGAAATAGGCTGGTATTCTTTTATAGATAATATATTGCAAAATGCGTTAAAACTAGTCATATTATTAATACTTTTGGCTATAGGACTAAAGACATCTTCAATTATAGTTTCCTATACCTTTAGCATATTTTTTATTTTTTTAGCTGCTTTTTTTGTATGCAAGTATAAATTGCCCCAGGTATTTAAAAAGACTAATATGGACAAGTCTGAGAAAGAGAAGATTGTGAGAAATCTAATTTCTTATTCATGGCCCTTAACTTTATTTGCATTAATATCCTTGTTTTTTTATTGGACAGATTTTTTTATTATAGGATATTTTAAAGATGCAACAACTGTTGGGATTTATAATGCTGCAGTGCCCATAGCTTCATTTTTAATTTTTGTTCCAACACTACTCTTACAGCTATTTTTTCCATTAATAACAAAAGAGTTTGGAAAAGAAAATTTTAAGGTTATCAGGGAATTAAGCAAACAAGTTACAAAATGGATACTTATACTTAATCTTCCATTATTTGCTATAATGATTTTGTTTCCTGGTGCCTTCTTGAATATCTTGTTTGGTCCTGAATATATTGTTGCGAAAAATTCTTTAATTTTTTTAACAATAGGATCTTTTTTCTCTTCTATTTTTTATTTGTCAAATAATCTCGTATCTATAATCGGAAAGACAAAACTGATATTGGCAAATATCCTGGTTGTGTCAGTTCTAAACTTTATTTTAGGAGTGATTCTTATACAAAAGTATGGGATTAATGGAGTTGCATTTGCAACAATGCTCTGCAATATAATCTTGACTTTAATTTTATCATTTGAAGTAAAATATTATACCTCACTGATTCCTTTAAAAAGAAAAATGTTTGGGGTATTGTTTTCAGCAGCAATTTCTACAATAGCATTGATATACATAAGACAATTCTTTTTAATAAACTTGTTTACCATATTAATACAGCTAGTTTTCTTTATGTTGATCTATACATTAATGATATTTATAACAAAGAGTTTGGATGGAAACGATTTAATGATTTTAGAAATGATTAAAGATAAGATAAGATTTAAAAAACTTGAAAAGATTGGTTTTCAAGATTCATAATCTTTTTTTTAATATTAAATCTCTAATCAAAACATAATTTTTTCTAAAAAATTCCAATTCTGTATGATGATTAATCTGAAACATCTTGAAGGGGCTCACTATATAAAAACGATAAGGGCAGCATCTGCAAACAGCAAAAATAGTATAATGCCACGGGATTTCTATTAACCAATTTTTATAATCAATAATATTCTTACAAAAAGGACATCTTACTTTTATTTCATAAATTTTTTTTCCTGTCTGTTTAATTTTAATTGGTTTTACATAAGGATAATATTTTCTTTTCATTTCGAATATTTCATTTTTTAAGTCAGAAACTTCTTCATCAGTCATGTTGTCAGCCATATTCAACCAGTTTACATAATTTAGTTGATTCTTTATAAAATCCAGTTTGTCTTTTATAACTCCTTTTTTCACGCAATTTTCAAAGATGGCACTTCCAGGATAAGGCTGTATAAATCCTAATTGAATCTGTCCTTTTGCATTTTTTTTCCACCAATCCAAAGTTTCTTTTGCAGTTTCTTTTGTTTCTGCTGTGTCTCCAAATATAAAGTTTGCCTGTATGCTTATTCCTGCTTTTAAAGTTTTATAAAATGCATTTTCAATCATGTTAGGGGTTATTGGTTTTTTCATGCTGTCAAGAACTTTTTGGCTGAAACTTTCAAAGCCATAACTTATAACATTGCATCCAGAATCCTTAAGGGTTTTTAACAATTCATCGCTAACATCTTTTACTGTAATTTGACAACTCCATGTGAGTTCTCTATGAATTTCACTGGATAGTTCTTTTATTCTCTTGCAGAATTCAAATAATCTTTTTTTATCGATAGAAAATAAATCATCGTATATAATAATGTTATTTATATTATATTTCTTTATTGCTGTTTTAAGCTCATTAAATATAGAATCTAAAGATCTTGTCCTATATTTAAAGCCTATTGGATGATAACAAAAAGTACATTGATAAGGGCATCCTCTGCTGCATAGTATTGAATAAGGTCTTGAGAAATCAAGCATTCCAAAATTTACCCCGCCTGTTTGGTTGTCAAGATATTTTTCAAATTCAAATCCCTCAAAATCAGGAAGTGGCAATGAATCAATATCTTCAATTAATTTTCTTGGTTTTGTAAGGACTATTTTTCCATTTTTTCTATAGCATATTCCATTTACTTTGCTAAAATCTTTATTTTTTTCAATACAATCTAAAAGTTCAACTATAGTTCTCTCTCCTTCTCCTACTATTGAGAAATCTGGTTTAAGGGCATCAAACATTAATTCTGGTTCACTAGTCATTAATGCTCCTCCTAGAATTATCTTAGTATTTGGCGAATTATTTTTTACTGCATTGATTATTTTTTCAATTATTGCATAACCAATTCCCATGTGCCCTGTGCATAATACATTGTATTCTTTCTTATCCAATGCTTCTTTTACCAAATCCTCTGTTTTTCCATCCCTATGCATTAAATTAAGGCAATCAACTTCATGGCCTGTTTGTTTTATTACAGAAGATATATAGGCAAGCCCAAGGGTGAAAGTATAATCATAATTAGATTTATTTGTGAGAGCGTACCTTGGAATTACAAGCAAGATTTTCATATTTCTATTTTGTTTAATAATTTTTTTGATTTTTAGATTATAATCTCTTTTTTAATATTCTATCTCTTAAATAAAGATAATTTCTTCTTAAAAAATCCAATTGCTGGTAAAAATCCGATTCAAACTTAGATAGCCTATTCACAATAAAAAAACGCATATTGCATTTTCTGCAGGGAGTCCAAATATTAAACCTAATCCTATTTTCAATTAAACAGTTTTTATAATTAATTTTTTCCTTGCAAAAGGGGCATTTAACCGCAACTTCATACCTGTTATTGAATGTTCTTTTTATTTTAGATGGAATGACATAAGGGTAATAATCCCTCCTCGCATTCAATATATCTTTTTTAAGCTGAAGTATTTCCTCATTAGTCATTTTATCAGTCATGTTCAGCCAATTTGTGTGACTTATGCGATTTTTAATGAAGTCCAGTTTGTCCTGGATTATTCCTTTTTTTATGCAATGGTTCCAAATTTCGCTTCCTGGATATGGCTGGATAAAACCTAGCTTAATTTGTCCTTTACAATTTTTTTTCCACCAATCCAAGGTTTCTTTTGCAGTCTCTTTTGTTTCTGCTGTATCTCCAAATATAAAAGAGCCTTGAAGACCCATTCCAACTTCAAAAACTAATTTAACTGCCTTTTCTATCTGTTCAGGGGTTATTGGTTTTTTCATGCTTTTTAAAACAATAGGGCTGAAACTTTCAAATCCAAAGCTCGCTACATTTACCCCTGAATCCTTTAAAATTCTCAGCATTTTTTCACTTACATTATTCACTGACAACTGACAGCCCCATTTTAAATCAATTTTATATTTTTCAGAAATTTTTTTAATTCTTTTGCAAAAGTCATAAAGCCTTCTTTCATCAATAGAAAATAGATCATCGAGAATAATTAAGGCATTTATATCATATTTTTTAATTGCCTCTTCTATTTCTTTGAATATATTATCTAAAGATCTCATTCTGTATTTAATCCCTATGCTATGATAGCAAAAAGTGCATTGATAGGGGCATCCTCTGCTGCATAGTATTGTATAGGGTCTTGGATAATCAAGAGCTTGAAAACCTGCATCATTATTTTGATTTTTTAAATATTCTTCAAAGCCTAATCCTTCTAAATCTGGAAAAGGAATTGAATCAAGATTCATTATGGGCGCTCTTTTTTTAGTAAAGATTAATTTTCCTTCTTTATCTCTATAACATATTCCATCAATCTTTTTCAAGTCTCCTGCTTTTTCCAAGCAATTTAATAATTCTATCAGGGTTATATCCCCTTCCCCTAATATCCCAAAATCAGGTTTTAATGAATTAAACATTAGTTCTGATTCGCTTGTGATTAATGCCCCTCCAATAATAATTTTTGGCATGGAATTATGTTTTCTGGCGGCAATTATTATTTTCCCGATTATTTCATAGCCTATTCCCATATGACCTGTGCAAACAAAATCATAGTCTTTTTCATTCAAAGCTTGATTAATAAGATGCTCTACTGCCCCATTCAAGTGATTTAAATTTAAACATGTCACATAATGACCTTCTTTCTTTAAAACAGATGAAATATATCCTAATCCAATTGGAAAAGCATATTCATAGCTAATTTTATTTGTCAGATTGTACCTAGGAATTATTAATAATATTTTCATTTTCTTATTTATTTTTATTAGTAAGAGCTTTTATAAATTTTTACATTTAAGATTCTTAACCTCTATGCAGATTTTTGATGAAAAATATCTAAGATGATTTAGCATAATGTATGACATCCTCCCACATATAAATGTGCGGGTTTCCTTGGTATCACCTAATCTCAGTTGTGGTGAGATTATTTGATTTAGTATCTAATCAAAAAAACAATGGGGCACCACATGTCAGAAATCTTTTAGGGATTTCTGAGCACCCTAAAAATCTTCTGAAAGATTTTTAGTGCCTTAAAAGGTGTGGTTTGTAAAGCCCCTTGTTTTTAGGACTTCAAAATCGTAAGA
>JBBSYU010000130.1:0-15975 GCA_038045105.1 Nanobdellota archaeon
AACTTTAAATATGTTACTAAAATAAGTTTGAAGAATTCTCATAGGAGTAATATAATCATTTCCTTGAATATTTTATAATACCTTAATGGTTATAAATGAAAAAAATATGGGTTTTTCATGAGAATAAGGGTAAAGAAACTGCATTCAAGAGGCTTGGTTAAGCTTGAAGGCAGCGGGGAAATTAAAGAAGTCATGATTCATTCAGACATGTTTGACAATGAAAAAGGCAAGATATCAATATGCTTTAGAGGGCATAACAGCTCTGGAATTGTTGAACTTTCTGAAAAAGAAGCAAATGATTTATACAAGACAATTGGCTCTAAAGTAAATCTGATTAAAGAGATAAAGATAATAAAGGGATAATTCTAGTATTAGAATAATTAATAGTTATGCAGATGAAATGATTAAATCGATTATGCATGCTTACAAAACTTGAAGTATATAACATTACCAATAATTCTTTAGAAACGTAAGTTGGCATAATGCTAAAAAATATTAGTAATATAAATGCTTTGAGAAATGTTTGTGAGAAGATTAAGTTAGGAAAAAGTCCAGCAGAAAAAACTGATAACCAACTTAATCAACAGATGAAACATATTTTAAATTGTATATTATACTGAGAATATTGACATCAAAAATTATTTTTTAAATCTTTTAACTAATCTATGAAATAAAGATTTATTTTTATTCCTTGCTCTCTGGCCTCTTTGATATGCCTTAATCTTTCTTAATTTTGAATTTTTTCCTTTGTTACTTGATTTTCTTTGATTTTTCCCTTTTTTAGAAACTTTCTTTCTTACTGTTTTCTTTTTTTTCATTTTAACCTCTTTTTTGTTTTTTTATTTTAAGTATGGGTGGCTGGTTTAATACGGGCTCAGTGAAAAAGTGCCATAAACAATGGTCAATCAATCTTAACCTATTGACTTATTTTAATGGTTATCTTTTCGCCACATAGACAAGCTTAATAGGCACAGATTTCGTATGGTGAGTTATAGCCCGTTCACCATATTAATAGTCAAACGCCTAACAGAGGCTGCTGTGTAAGCACCCTTTCCAGGGCAACTGTTTACCAGCCAATTCAAAAAAGTTTTTGGAATATATAAATATATGTTGTAATCACAAAGGGGTTATTTAAAATTAAAAATCGCCTATATCTGAACCTTTTTTTCTTTTTTTTAATAGATTATTGAAATTTTCCTCATCTTCTCTTTCTTTTTTTGCATAATCATCTGCGCAATATTTTGGACTAGAATTTGAAAAACAATCTGGCTTTGTCATATTTAAATTTTGTTTATAGGATTAAATCTGTTAAATTATAAGCATGTCTAATATATAAACTTGTTTATTGGAATGCTCTGTCCGGAGTTTTAAATTAATACATTTTTGCACAATTATTTCCTCGTTTTTGATTTGTTCTCTCTCATTAATAGGGGGAGAAAAATAAAAATCCCCATCACAGCAAGCTGTGAGGTATTTTTATAGCATTCAATTGGGACGAACGAAAACTATCATAGCAAGCTAGGGAGTATTAAACCCAATTGAATCAAATAAAAAACAGGCTATTTTTGGAGAATATAAGTCTATCATAAGGTTATTCCGGACGGAGCATATTGGAAGATAAAAGATTGCTAAGGTTTTTAAATTAACCCGGGTTTTATCTAAAGAGGTAAATTCTATGACTGATAACTCTGACAAGAATAATAAAAAAATAAACTTTAGGTATAATCTTAAAGTGTACTTGAGTTTATTGAGCAGATACAAATGGATTGTATTTTTAGTATTATTTTTATCACTTTTGATGGAATCTAGAATTGTTATTGACAGATATTTATTTAAGATAATAATTGATAAGGGAACTGACTTTGACAAAGGGATTTTAACAATAGATTCATTTAAATCCTTATTAATAATTATAGCTCTTATTTATCTTGCTATAATTATTACAAATGCTGTAATAAGATGGATTAATCTTTATTTTATAAACAAATTAGAGGGAAATCTTATTTATGACCTTAAAAGAAAATATTTTAATCATATAATAAGCCTGGACCATAGTTTTCATGTTTCTCATAAAACAGGAAGCATGATTTCCAGATTAACAAGAGGTGGAGGAGCAACAGAAAGACTGACTGACTCTATTGTGTTTAATCTTACTCCTTTAATTTTTCAGTCAATAATTGCAGTTAGTTCTATTTTATATTTTGATATAATCTCTGCAATAATTATTTTAACAACAATAGTTATTTTTGTAGGATATAGTTTTTTTATACAAAAATTATCAGAAAGCGCTAATCTAGAGGCAAATACTGCAGAAGATATTGAAAGAGGAAATACTGCTGATATTTTCACAAATATAGATTCAATACAGTATTTTGGCAAGGAAGAGACAATCAAAAAGAAATTTGAAAATCTTGTCAGAAATACAAGAGAAAAAGTTGTAAAGAACTGGAATATTTTCAACTGGCTTGATTCTGTTCAGAGCCTAATTCTTGGATTAGGAATATTCACCCTGGTTTATTTTTCTATTATAAAATTTTTAGCAGGAGAAATAACTCTTGGAACTCTTGCTTTTATCTATACTATATTCTTGAGTTTGATTGGAAGTATGTATGCTTTTGTAGGAGGGTTAAGAGGATTCTACAGAAGCATGGCTGATTATCAGGATTTGTTTGAGTATGGAAAAATTCAAAAAGAAATAAAAGATGAAGCTGGTGCAAAAAAATTAGTTATAAGGAATGGGGATGTTGAATTTGACAATGTAACTTTTAATTATGGAAAAAGGAAAATATTTGAAAATTTCAGCTTGAAAATCCTAAAGAATAAAAAAATTGCTTTAGTTGGACATTCAGGAAGCGGAAAAACTACTCTTGTTAAATTATTATACAGAATGTATGATATAAATAAAGGAGAAATAAGAGTTGATGGAAATGTCATAAGAAAAGTTAAACAAGAATCATTAAGGAGTGAGATGTCAATTGTTCCGCAGGAGTGTGTGTTGTTTGATGACACAATCTATAATAATGTTGCTTTTTCAAATCCAAAGGCAACAAGAGAAGAAGTGATGGAGGCAATTAAATTTGCTCATTTAGACAAAATAATAAAGACTTTTCCATATAAAGAAAATACAATTGTTGGCGAGAGAGGTGTTAAGTTATCTGGTGGTGAAAAGCAAAGAGTTTCTATTGCAAGAGCGATTCTCGCTGATAAAAAAATACTAGTATTGGACGAGGCAACTTCTTCTTTAGATTCACAGACAGAGCATGAAATCCAGAATGATTTAGAAAAATTAATGAAAGGAAGAACTTCAATTATAATTGCCCATAGATTATCAACAATAATGAAAGCTGATGAGATTGTTGTAATGAAAAATGGAAAGATTGTGCAGAAAGGCAGTCATGTCAAATTAATCAGCTTGCCTGGTGAGTATCAGCATTTATGGAATCTGCAGAAGGGCGGATATATTAGATAAAAAGCTATATAAACACTAAAATCCTTAATATAAAATGGCATTATGGAGAAATCTTATTTTAGGAATTGTAATATTTATTTTAACTATATTTGTAGGTGTTTATGGAATTAATACTTTTTATGGAAAACCTCCGCAATATAATGATTATTGTCCGATAGTTACTCCACAAACTCAAGCAGAATGCGTTAAATCAAATGGAACATGGACAAATTATAATGAAGGAGAGATTCCTCGTGAAAAAATTCCTACACCTGCAACTGCTCCTATAGGATACTGCGATACTTACACTTATTGTCAGAAACAACTTGAAAATGCTGAAAAACCATATTATAAAGGAATATTTATAATTGCTATTCCTCTTGGAATAATAATTATTGCACTTGGGCTTTTAATATTTCATTTAGAGGCTGTTGGACTGGGATTGATGGCAGGAGGAGTTGGATTAATTGTATATGGTGCTGGAAGTTACTGGAGATTTGCAGATGATGTTGTTAAGTTCGTTTTATCTTTTATTGGATTGGTAATTGTTATACTTTTAGCTTATTATTTTAATCAGAGATTGAAGTGGAATTTCTTTGGGAAGAAGGCTGAGAAGGTTGAAAAAATAGAGAAGAAGAGATAGGGAATAGGTTATTGGTAATATTAAATTTATAAGTTATGGCTTCTGATGATTAAGTTATGGTTTCTGTTGCTCTCACTTAATCATATCATCTGCGCAGCTCATAAGTTTTTACACTACTGATATTTTTTTGTTTTATTCTTCTCTTCCATCTCCCTCAATTTCATCCTGATAATCTTTCCTGAATTTGTTTTTGGAAGTTGTGAAACAAATTCTATTATTTTGGGATAGGAATGCCCTGCATAATTTTGCTTGACAAACATGCTGAGTTCTTGTTTTAAATTTTTACTTGGTTCTATTTTATCACTCAAAACAATAAATGCTTTTAATATTGCTCCTTTTATTTCATCTGGAACTCCAATAACTGCTGCCTCTTTAACTGATTTGTGTTTTATTAAAGTAGATTCTATTTCAATTGGAGAAACTCTTTCTCCACTTATTTTTATTATATCATCTTTTCTTCCAATAAAAAAGAAACATCTGTCTTTGTCCATTGTTGCTGAATCATTTGTCCTAAACCAGCCGTCTTTAAAATAATCTTTATACATTTGCTCGTGTTTGTAAATTCCTGTCATTAAAGCCGGGAAATCTGGTTTTAGTGAAATTGCATTGTCAATTATTTTAGCTGTTATTCCCGGAATTGCTTTTCCTAACATGCCATGCTTCTTTTTTAAAGAGGGTAAGTTCATTTTCTTTGAAAATGAAGATTGACTCCAAGTAGCAATAACCATTGCTCCTGTTTCTGTCTGCCAGTAAGTATCATTTATATCAACTCCTAATTTTTTATAAAAATCATAAACACTTGCATTAAGAGCTTCTCCTACTGAACAGATATTTCTTATTCCTGTTAAATCTGATTTTTTTATTACTGGTTTTAATAATCTTAAAACAGTTGGAGCAGTGTAAATAACAGAGATTCTATTTTTTTTCATGAATCCTATCCATTGTTTTGCATCAAAATGAGATTCAAGAATAAAATTTGAGCATCCAATTGAAAGAGGGGCGAGAATTCCATAAATTGTTCCTGTTACCCAGCCAGGATGAGCAGTGCACCAGTAATTATCTTCTTTGTTTAAATCAAGAACAAGTTTTGCTGTGTAATGCTGCTGAATTAATGCTTGATGAGGTATCTGAATTCCTGCAACAGGTGTTCCTGCTGTTGAAGATGTAAAAATCATTGTTGCTGTGTCTAATTTATTTTTTAAAACAGCTTTGAATTCTTTTGATTGTTTTTTTATTTTGTTTTTGTATTCATCTTCATCAATAATTAAGACATGTTTAAGAGAAGGAATTTTTTTATGAATGTCTTTTGGAATTCTTTTTGAAAGTTCTTTGTTTGTGATTAAAACCTGGGCGTCACCTCTGTTTAATCTTAATTCCAAACCATCTTTTTGAAATGCTTCAAATAAAGGAATTGCTATGCTTCCATGTTTTATTGTCCCTAAAATTCCTATATACATTTCAGGTATTTTTGGAAGAAACAGGAAAACTCGAGAGTTTTCCTTGATGCCTAATTCATTTAATAAATTCGCAAATTTATTTACTTCTTCCTGAAGATGTTTATAAGTAAAAGTTTTAATATTTTTATTTTCAAATGAAAATGCAAGTTTATTTGGTGTTGCAAGTGCATGCCTGTCAACACAACTCTCAATTATATTCATCTTGTCTTTGTTTCTATTATCATTATGAATAATTATCTCTTTTTCGTGTTCTTTCCAAAAGAGATTATAGGTGTGAGAGGTCATTTTCTCTTTTTCTCCCCTCCATAAATAAACCAGCCAAGTATAACTGCTCCAACACAAACAAAGCCTGCTGCATTTGCAAAAGTTAATGGAAAATCTTTTATCTGAATGCCATATAAGAACCAGACAATTGTTCCAACCATAACAAGTGAATAAGTTATTATTGAGATATCTTTTGCACTTTTTCTCTTAAATATTCTATATGCCTGAGGTATATTTGCTAATCCTCCAATTGTTCCAAATATTGTTGCGAGTATTGATAGAGTTGTCATTCTTTCACTTCTTTTTCTCCACTATTATTAAGTAAGGGAGAATTTAAAAAATCTTGTTTTTCCAATGGAATAAACCTCCAAAATAGTCTGTAGAATAATAAAAGTAATCATCCGGCAACCTTTTCAGATCACCGGGGAGTATGTTAATATTATAAATAATTCGGAGTTTATAAGTTTTGTTGTTGTTCATTTTTTAACCCCTAATTTTTTAATTTCTAATCCAGTTTGATATAAAAATGCAGCTGCATTTCCCCATACTATAAATAGCCATATTGGAATATTAATAAAATTAGCATAAGAATAATTCCAGACATTAAAATAAATCGCGATCATCTCTGATAAAGGACCCCATAATGCTCCAAATAAAAAAATTAAAAAAGTTATTGCAGATTTCCATTTAAATAAAGCAATTATAGATATTAATGATAATAAAATTGTAGCTAGAATTATATATTTTTTAAAAATTATCGGAATAAACAATGTTAGAAATGCAAATATTAAATTAAAAGTTATATTATAAAACTCTCTTTTAACTAATTTCTTTTCTTTTTTAATCACTTTATTTATTGATTTTTTCATTTTGTTAAACTTTTATTCACCACATTCAGACAGATTTTCTGGTTTGGCCAGGTTAATGTTTTCCAGGCATTATTGAAATCAAGCCATTTGTAACTTGAATGCTCTCTTTTATCAAGATTAACTGCTTTTTTATTTTTTATTTCTGCTGAAAAAAGTTTATAGGATTGTCCTTGAAAACCTTTTCTGTCAGGATATTCCTTATTATATTTATATTTCCCAGAAATATCATAGGATTTTATGTTTTTTGAAGATTGTCCTGTTTCTTCTTTTAATTCTCTTGCTGCCGCTGTTTTATTTATTTCTCCTTTTTCAACTCCGCCTTTTGGAAATTCCCATCCTGTCCAATGAAGTTTTCTTTTTAGAAGAAGATAAATTATTTTATTGTTATCTCTTTTATATGTTGCAATAAAAACTCCTTTTCTGAATTTGCCTTTCATTTTGTCTCTTTTTTTATAAACATTTATTGGAATTGTAAAAATTTTAAGAGATGTTTAGTTAATTGATTAAGTTATAGCTTCTGACTTACTCACTTAATCATCTCATCTGAATAGCTTATTAGTTTCTATATTACCAATATATTTTAGTATTATCTATTCTTATAAGTTATGGTTTATGTTGATTAGAGAGATTGTAGTGCTTCCACTCTAAACTCACTCATTTTTGCCGTAATACACTGCCAATATATTTTATTAATCTATAGTAACTGAAATTAATAATCGGACAATTTAATTTCAGTTCCTATCTATCAAGGAAAAAATTTTATCCGAAAATTTATTTCCGTTGATATAATTATAAATAAGAACAATAGATTATAAAGTTTTTGAGAGTGAAAATCTTTCCAAGCCTTGCATAAGTAAAGATTTATGAAATTTAGTAAATGTAATATTAGATAAGGCTATGTCGAAAGATGTTGGAAATGAGGATGAGGTATAAAAAATTTTGATGAACTACAAGATATCTTAATGAACCTCTTACATAACTCTTAAGAATTACCCATTACCAATAAGATTAAAAATATCTTTAGGAAACAAAATATTCTTCATCTTCATAACATTTAAATAACCACTTTTCCACTTTTATGAATATAAATTGAGGATTAATTTAATGAAGCTTAATATTTTAGTTGGAGGCAAGGCAGGACAGGGAATCAACAAAGTATCTTTGATAATTTCAAGCATATTATCAAAAAGAGGATATTTTACTTTTAATTATAGAGATTATCCTTCTCTTATAAGAGGGGGGCATAATTTCAATGTTCTTTCTGTTTCTGATAAAAAAGTTGGAAGTATTGAATCTAAGTTAGATGTAATTATTGCACTTGATGAAAAAACTATTGAATTGCATAAAAAAGAATTAAAAAAAAATGGGATTATTATTGGATGTGATGAATATTGCACAATAGGAAGAAATGCAAATATTGCTCAGGCAGGAGCTTTAATAAAAATTTTAGGAATTGAAAAATCTTTGTTAGTTGAGGAAATAAAGAAAGAATTTCCTGATAATAAAGAAGCTCTGGAATCTGCTGAAAAAGGTTATGATGGCAAAGAGAAAAAATTTGATTTAAAAAAATTGAATAATCAGATAAAAATAATGACTGGAAGTTCTGGTGTTGTTGAAGGTGCTATTAATTCCAAAATAAATGTTTTTCTTGGATATCCTATGACTCCTGCAACAGGTGTTTTGCATGAGCTTGGAATGAAACAAACTCAATATGGGCATATTGTTTTTGAGAATGAAAATGAAATTGCTGTTGCAAATGCAGGATTAGGTGCCAGCTATGCTGGCGCTCGAACAATGGTTGGAACTTCTGGAGGAGGATTTGATTTAATGACAGAAGCTTTGAGTTTTCAGGGAATGAGTGAAATTCCTCTTGTTGTTTATCTTGCTACCCGTCCAGGACCCGGAACAGGAATTCCAACTTATTCAACACAAGCTGATTTGGATGTTGCTTTAAGAGGAGGACATGGTGAATTTCCAAGAATTGTTATTGCTCCTGGAGATCCTATTGAATGCATTGAAAAGACAAATGAGGCTTTTTATCTTAGTGAAGAATATGGAGCTCTATCCATAATACTTTCAGACAAGCATCTTGCTGAATCTGAATTCAGTTCTGACAGAAAACCAAATAAGATAATTGATTTTAAAATCACAAGAAAAGTTCCCGGTGAAGGAATTGTAAAAGCAAATTCTTATGAACATGATGAAAAAGGAAATACAACTGAGATACCTGAAATAGCCAAGAAAGAAACAGATAGAAGAATTGCAAAATATTCTGCAATTAAACAGGAGTTAATAAGTTCAGCTGATGCTGAAGGTCGCAAAAAGTTTCAAATGATTAAAATTTATGGAAATAAAAATGCAAAAAACCTTATAATTGGATGGGGGAGCACCAAGACTGTTATTTTGGATGCTTTGGATGCAATTGATAATTCAATTGAAACAGGAAAAGGAGACTGGAAATTCCTTCAGGTTTTATATTTAAAACCTATTTCTGATGAAATCAGAAAAGAAATTGAAAAAGCTCACAAGGTTATTTTGGTTGAGAACAATGCGACAGGGCAACTTGGAAGATTAATTAGAGAGAAGACTGGAATAAGTATTAAAAATAGGATTTTAAAATATGATGGAAAACCATTTTATACTGATGAGTTGAGGGAGGAGATACTTAGGATAAAATAATTAAAATGGAAAATATAATAATAAGGAAGGCAAAGGTAAAAGATGAAAAAGGAATTGCAGATTTTATAAAAGAAGCATTCAGAAGAAAAAATTGGATATACACTGGAAGCAATAAGCCTCTTTCAAATAAATCAATTAAAAAAGCTGAAAAGGAACTAAAATCAAAATCTCCTGATAGTTATTGTTTTATTGCAATTGATAAAAAAACAGAAAAAATAATCGGGTCTACAATTATTTCTTTTAAGAAAAAAGGGAGAGTTAGACATAAAATCAATTTAGGTTGGGGTTTGCATCCGGATTATCAAGGAAAAGGTATTGGAACTTTACTTGTAAAAGAAATATTAAAATTTGCAAAGAAAAAAGGATTTAAGATAGCCATTGTAGAAGCTGCTGTTGAGAATATTGCTTCTGTTAAACTCGCAAAAAAATGTGGGTTTAGAATAGTTGGAAAAATAAAAAAAGGACTTTTAACTGATGATAAAAGATATATTGATACTGTAATTTTATGGAGGGAATTATGACAACAAACATTGATAATATAAAACATAAAATAGGAACTTCGCAAGAAATAACCTGGTGTCCTGGATGTCCAAACTTTTTATTGCTTGAAGCAGTGAAACGAGCTATTGCTCGGCTTATTTCTGAAGGAAATAAGCAGGAAGAATTTGTAATGACAACAGGAATTGGATGTCATCAGAAGATTTTTGATTATCTGAATCTTTCCGGGGTTTATGGATTACATGGGCGCGTCTTACCTGTGCTTCTTGGAATAAAACTTGCAAATCCTAATTTAATTGCACTTGGTTTTGCAGGTGATGGTGATGCTTATGCAGAAGGAATGGAGCATCTTGTTCATTCTGCAAGATATAATTTGGATGCTACTTATTTAATTGCTAATAATCAGAATTTTGCACTTACAACAGGACAGGCAACTCCGACAAGTCAGGAAGGATATAAAACCAAGGTTAATCCATTTGGTGAATTTTCAAAACCAATTAATCCAATAAAAATTGCTCTTGCTTCTGGTGCTACTTTTGTTGCCCGTGTAAATCCAAAAGATATTGAAGGAACAGCTGATGTAATTTACAAGGCAATAAAACACAGAGGATTTTCAATAATTGACAGTGTTCAGGACTGCCTGGTTTTTAATTTAGAGAGAAATAATCTTTCCCAGATAATGTATAAAATACCTGATAATAAAGACATGAAAAAAGCATATGATATTGCAGATGAATGGGATTATAATGGAAAGCATGGGCGAATCGGGGTTGGAATTATTTATCAGAAAGAAACAGCCAAGAGCATGGAAGAGGAATGGCCGCAGCTAAAGAAATTAATTGAAAAAGGCAAAGGGTTTAAAGGTTGAGAATAAATGACTTCCTCCCACACATAAATGTGTGGGTTTCCTTGGTATTGCCTAATCTCTGTTGTTGTTTCTGTTGATTAAGCGCTTAATCATCTCATCTGCAAAGCTTATAAGTTTTGATATTACTGATATTTACCACATCCTAAAGGACGTGAATTTATTCTCAATTTAAAGAAGTAACAATAATAGATTAGTTGGTATTTTGGAAATTTGGGAGAATAATTCTTACCATTACATTTTATCTTAAAACTCAATATTTAAATACTTTGTAATGGTAATATATCTATGAGAATATTAAAAAGAAAAAAAGGAAATGAAGGATTTCACTATCTTCAGCATTCTTTCAGAAAAAATGGGAAGGTAATTACAAAAGAAAAATATTTGGGAAAAGAAATTCCTGAAAATATTGAGGATATTAAGAGATTATTCAGAGAAGATTCCAGATTTGATCTTATTAAAAAAATTAAATGTATAGAAATTAACTTTCAGGAAGAGTGGAAAAGAATCCCTGAAAGCGTTAAGTTAAAAGAACTTGAAGAAATATCTATTGCATTTACCTATAATACAAATGCAATTGAAGGAAGTACGATAACATTAGAAGAATCAAGAGAAATTATTCATAATAAAATATCTCCTAATAAACCCCTAAGAGATGTTGAAGAGACAGAATTACATTCAAAAGTTTTCTTAGAAATGCTAAAGAAAAAAGAAAAAATTTCAAATGAAATTATTTTAAGATGGCACAAAAATATTTTTAATGAAACAAAACAAGATATTGCTGGAAAATATAGAGACTATCTTGTAAGTGTTGGTGATTATATTGCTACAGACTGGCAAGATATTGAAAAATTGCTAAAAGAACTTATTAATTTTATTAATGATTCAAAATTAAATCCTGTTGAATTAGCTGCAAGAGCTCATTACAGATTTGAAAAAATTCATCCATTTGGTGATGGAAATGGAAGAATTGGAAGAATTTTGATGAATTTTATATTATGGCATAATAAATATCCAATGTTAATAATAGAGCACAAAAAAAGAAAGTCTTATTATAAAGCATTAAAAAAAGATGAAGAGGAATTTGTTAGCTATTTTATCAGAAGATATTTAAGTGTGCATAAAAAGAGGATAGGCAAAAAATGACAAGATGAAAAACATAGAAAAAAAGAAAGGGTTTAAGGGATAAAATTTATTGGTAATTAAAAGAGTAAGATGAAAAAGAACAAACTTTATAAACTTCGGATTATTGATAATATTAGTATGCTCCCCGGTGATCTAAATCGGTCGCCGGATGAGTTTTTTTTCTTTAAGATTTTATTAGTTTATGGAGGATTAGATTATGTTTGATACGTTAATATTTATTGATGAAACATTTCTTGAAAAATTAAGCAAGTATTTTGGTAAAGGAAATTATCTTAAATATGATAAAGTTATATTTGCTAATAATCTTGCAAGAAATCAAAATCTTTCTTGCAAAAAGATTTTTTATTATACTTCTCCCCCATTTCAGAGTCCTGCTCCAACAAAAGAAGAAGAGAGTAAAAGGGATGGTTATGACAGATTTGTAAATAAATTAAAAGAAAGAGGTGTTGCAGTCAGAGAGGGAAGATGCCAAAGACTAAAGATTGATGGAGATTTCATATTCAAACAAAAAGCAGTAGATGTTTTACTTGCAATGGATTTAACAAATGTTCTTATAGAATTTCCAAATATTAAAAGAATAATTTTAATTTCTTCGGATAGTGATTTTGTTCCAGTTATTAAAAATTTGCAGAAAAAAGGAGTGAAGATTATATTACACACTTATTATGAAAAGAAAAGAAATACTTCTTTTTCAAGAAGTAATGATTTGATTAAATCAGTTTATAAATATGTCTTGCTAACAAAAAAGGATTTTGATAATTCTCCATTAAAAAATAAAAATAAAGGTGATAATTCAGAATGAGGGAAAATAAAAACATAGAAAAAGTTGCAGTTGTAAGATGCTCTGATTATGAGCAGGGAAAAGTTGATAAGGCTGTTGAAAAAGCCATTTCTTTAATTGAATTTGATTTTTCAAAATTTCATGGAAAAAAAGTTCTTATTAAGCCTAATGTTGTAGGATGCTTTCCAAAAAAACAAATAGCTACAACAACTCATCCTTCTCTTGTTGAAGCTGTGTGCAAGATTTTAAAGAAAAATAACTGCAAGATTTTTATTGGAGATTCTCCTTTTACAGAACCTGTTTCTTCTTTCAAAGCATCTGGGATTGACAAAGTTGCAAAAAAATATGGGAAATTGATAATTTTTGAACAAGATAAATTGATTAATATTAAGGATAAAGATTCAAAAGTTTTAAAAAAATTTAAAATAGCAAAAACAGTGAAAGATGTTGATTTGATTATTAATATGCCTAAGCTGAAAACTCATTCCTTAACAAAATACACAGGAGCAATAAAAAATCTTTATGGACTTCTTCCAGGAGGAGTAAAACAAGAAACTCATTTAAAAGCAAAAGGTGATAAAAATTTTTCAGATATTTTAGTTGATATTTATGAGAATATAATGCCAGGGTTAAACATCATGGACGGTATTATTGGAATGGAGGGGGAAGGGCCAACATCCGGAGATGCTGTAAAAACAAAAACCATTCTTGCTTCAAAAAATTCTATTGCATTGGATATTGCCTGCTGTAATATGATTGGGCTTAATCCAAAAAAGGTTCATGCAGTAGAGCAGGCTGTTGAAAGAAAATTATATCCTGGTTTTGATTTTATACCTGTTGGAGACAAAGCTCCAAAATTTAATTTTAAGATTCCAAGCTCTGTTGTTATTTCAAAAACAAAGAAAATGCTAAAACATTTGTTCAAAGAAAAACCAATTGTCTGCGATATAAAAAAATGCATTAAATGTAAGAGATGCATGAAACACTGTCCAACTCATTCTATAAAAATGGCTCCTTATCCTATTGTAAATCCTAAAACCTGTATAAGATGTTTCTGCTGTATAGAAATATGTCCTACAGATGCAATGGGGATTGAAAAGTGAGATTGAAAACTTTTTTTATTAGTATCTATTATAATTTAAGATATAAGGTATCTGTTTATTCTACTCTCATATAACTTATCAATTTTGTAAATTACTGATATCTTATTTTGGTATTGTAACTGATTTATCAGTTGTGGCATCTGTTGATTTTAGAGATATTAGTTTTTTATTCTACTATCCAATATATTAATCCCTCACTAACATATGCTTATTTTATACATTACCAATACATTCATAGATTTCCTAAGATTCAATAATTCTCCTCTTTTATTTCATAATAGCTTTGAGGATGCTTGCAAGCAGGACATATTTCAGGTGCTTCCTTGCCTTCATGAACATAACCGCAGTTTCTGCATTTCCATTTTATTATTTTGTCTTTTTTGAAAATCTGCTTCTTTTTTATATTTTCTAATAATTTTCTGTATCTTTTTTCATGCTGTTCTTCAACTTCCCCTATTTGTTTAAAAGAATCTGCAACTTCATCAAAACCTTCTTTTCTTGCTATTTTTTCAAACTCTGGATATAATTTAGAATATTCCATTTTTTCACCTTCTGCTGCATGAAGAAGATTTTCTTCTGTTGTCCCAATTCTCCCTGCTGGATAAGATGCTGTTATTTCAGCATCTCCTCCTTGAAGATGATTAAAAAAAACTTTTGCATGCTCTTTTTCATTATCAGCTGTTTCCAGAAAAATAGCATTTATTTGTTCATAGCCTTCTTTTTTAGCAATAGAAGCAAAATAAGTATATCTATTTCTTGCCTGGCTTTCTCCTGCAAATGCTTTCAGAAGATTTTTTTCTGTTTCACTTCCTTTTATGATGCTTATATAGGGTTTCATGAGAATATAATGAATTAGGAGTTTAAATTCTTTTTCTTTATCAAAATTTCTCAGATTTGTAAAGCTAAATCTTTCCAGCATTCGCAAAGGAAAGATTCTAAAATTTAGTAAGTATGATAATTAACAAGTTATGCAGTGAGATGCAATTGGTAAAAAGATAAGATGCAAAATCGCTGAATCAACTTCCCAAATAGCTATAAAATCATTAGACTACCAAAAAAACAAAAAATAACCTTAAATGAAGTTTGGTTATTTTCAATTTGTAAAAATTGGATAGACAGAGAATTTTCAAATTCTCTTTATTTTTATTTCTCCACTTTATCGGTTCTTTTATGCTTTAATCCTTGTTTTTCAATTATATTGATTATATTTTGCCTGGATTCTGAATTACCGCATCCTTTCCAATCAATTAAAATTTCTTTTATATAGAATGATTTTGTTTTTTTTAGTTTCTATCTCCAAATCATCACCTTCTTTTAAATTAGCTTCTTTTAATTTTTCTTCAGGAATATTAACTTTATATTTAAAATAAGATTTGCCTTTATATTCTCTTGATTTTTCCTTTAATATTTTCATAACATAATATATAAACCTTTATTTATAAATATTTAGAGACCGAAAGATTTATATATTTTAGAGCCCTAAATATATTATGATAATTAATCTATTAAATTTTATACCAAAATATATAGAGGGAAAAGAAGTAATTGTCGGATTACCTGGAGAAAAATTTCTAATTGGTAAAAAGATAAAAAATTTTAATGAGAAGATTATTGATGTAAGGATAAAAGAGATTAATGATAGAGAAAATCCTTTTTATAGGATAATGACAGCTCTTTCTTCTGAAAACATGGAATTAGAAAAATTAAGTAAAAGAACTGGTTTAACTCATGAAAACTTAAGATGGTACTTAATGAGAAGTAAAAATTCTTTATTAAATGATGGCTTAGTTCTGATAAAAGAAAGAAAGTTTTTTCCACATAAAAGAACTAAAGGCGGTGTTGTTAAGATAATATTTAGATTGACTGATAAAGGTAAAATAGAAATGGAGATTATTAAACAAAAAATAAATCTCCCAAAAAGAAAAGAACTAGTAATTATAAATACAAAGGGAACAGAATTTGTTTTATCTAGCTGGTGGTCTTCATGGCTTAAACCAAATGCTAAAGATTTGGAATTTGATAAAATTAACCAAAGATTCTTATGGAAAATTCCTGAAAATACCATTCTCGTTCAATATGAAAAAGCTAAAAATGTTTTATATTCAACAATCCTACCAAAAGAGATCGAAGTTAATGATGAGAAATTTATCACCTCCTTAGGTCTTTTACTTGGCGAAATGAGAACTAGAAAAGGAGAAATATCATTCTCAAATACAGAATCT
>JBBSYU010000131.1:0-5013 GCA_038045105.1 Nanobdellota archaeon
TGCCAATCAAACCACACACTTTAGTGTGTGGTGGCACATTGTTTTTTTGATATTTGTTTATTTATTTTTTGATGTTTTTTGTTTTCTGTTATTTTGTTTCTTGTTTTTTCTTTTATCTTTTTTATGAGCATAAGAGAGCCTGAATCAACGCCCTGGTGCGGGTTAGTTGCATAGGCTCTCATTCTTTTCTCATAATCCTAAATAACTCCTAATCTTTCTGCTTCTTGAGAATATCCATTATGTTCAAAGTCAAAATTAAAAAAATCTACAAATTCTTTTAGGATTATCCTGTTTGCCTTGATTCTTTTTAATTCTTTTAACACATGTTCTGTAAAACAAAAAGGACAGACAGCTGCTCTTTTATTTCCACATTTAATGCATTCTGTTGAATCAATTAGCTTATCTTCTATTTTTTGAAGGTAATAATGAAGTTTTGGAAGCAGTTCTTTTCTAAGATTTGGGTATAAAGTTGCCCAGGCTTCTATCTCTTCAGCAAGGCATGCAGGACATATTGGATTAGTAACTGCTATGCTACAAACATCGCATAAGAATTGCGGTTCAAGTCCAGAGAATTTGTTTGTTGTCATGGTAAAAAAGGTTTGATTCAAGCGCCAGAAAATTATTGGGCACTTAAATCAGAAATCTTGTTTTATTATAACAAACCGATTTAATCGAGGTAGATATCACTAACATTGCTGTCTTGTTCCATCCACTGTTTAATCTGTTTGCTTTCATGATGTATTAAAGCATTTGGAGTTTAAATAGTTTTTGCTGTTAATGGTGTTATACTATAGTGATAAATGTCAAAACTGAAAATCTTAAATTATTGATATTTTTTTAGATTTATTAGTATTATTAAATACTTTAAGAAATGTTTATTTATAGTAAATGAAATTAATATGTCCGAAAATTTATTTCATTTCTTAAATATCAAGGAAAAAATTTTATCCGAAAATTTATTTCCGTTGATATAATTGATTTGTGAGATTGTAGTTTTTTAGTATGCTCTGCTTAATATCTTACTCTATTCTTACATAACCCCAGATTTTTATGTCTGAAATTAAACCACTTAATTTAGTAAGTGGTGGCACATTGTTTTTTTGATATTACTAAGATGCTATTAGAAATTTATTTTTTATCCTTTTTTTTAGTCTGATGTATCCTTCCAACAATATGCTGACCATTTCTTTTTAACAGCTCTGAAAGAGCAAAGAATGTCAGGAGGGCGCCTGCAATTGCTGAGAAAATAACTGCATTTTCTTTTAATCTTGCTATTAGCGATATTTTTTCAGAAGAATCTAGTTTATTTTTTTGATTAAGATATTCATCATTTGCAAGATTTAGATTTGCTCTTGCATTCTTTATATCTTCATTTAATATGTCTGATTCAATTGCCCTTATGTAATTTTTTAACTGTTCTAAACTGACTTTTGAAACATCATAATTATTGTCTTTTTTATTGTAATAGTCTGTTTCCAGCTGAGAATATTTCTGCTTTAAATCAGATAACTCTGAAGACAGGTTTGCGAGAGCATCTTGTTTTTCTTTCTCTAATCTTGCCTGTTCTTCTATATCTGCCTGAGACTGGATTAGGACAGATATATTTTCATAAAAAATATTATTATCTATTTTTATTGTAAGAGTTATGTTTCCTGATTCTTTAAAATTTCCATTTACAAAAATGTAATCTTTTTCTCCTGGAGCAAGAGAATCAATGCCGGTTATATCATAGGTTGAATAGCCTTTTCCAGAAACAAGGGCAACTAAATTGCTTTTGGTTATATTATCATTATTCTGAACTTTTATGTTAAGCTGAACATCTCCAATTTTAAATGTGTCTGGAGAGATGGTTAGTATTTGAATGGAAGAATTAGAAATTTCCTGGGCATTAGCCAAGATTATTATGTTTAAAAATAATAAAAATGCAGCTATAAGCAAAAAATAACTCTTTTTCATAAAATAAATATATTTCTTATGCTTAAAAACATTACTTTTTTACTTTAATTATTACATCCTTTCAAGTAGAGCAATTCTTTTTTCCAATGGAGGATGAGTTGAAAGAAAATTATCAAGATTTCTTTTGAAAGGATCTCCAATGAATAAAGGCGCAACTGCCTTGCTTACTTTTTCAGGAGGCTTTCCTGTTTCCCCTTTAATTTTTTTTAATGCTCCTATTAATCCTGTTGGTGTTCTTGTAAACTTTACCGCGCTTGCATCAGCAACATATTCTCTTTTTCTTGAGATTCCCAGCTGAACCAACTGAACAACAATTGGTGCAAGAATTGCTAATGCAATCCCTATAATCATTAAAATTGCATTTCCTTTATTGTCGTCGCTGCTGCCTTTTCCACCATACCATAGGCTCCTTAGAAATATTTCAGAGATTATTGCAACCATTCCAACCATTATTGCAACAAGCGTCATGAATCTTATGTCATAGTTTGCAATATGTGATAATTCATGGCTTAAAACACCTTCTAATTCCTGCTTGTTTAATTTATCTATTGCTCCTGTTGTAACGCAAATAACAGCATGTTTTGGGTCTCTTCCTGATGCAAATGCGTTTATGTTTAAATCTTCCATTATGTAAAGCTTTGGTTTTGGCATTCCTGATGCAAGTGTAAGTCCTTCAACAATATTATGATACTGCCTGTATGCATTTTCATTTGCTGGCTTTGCTCTCACAGAAGCAAGAGCCAAATCTGCTGAATAATAATAACTCATCCAGACATATAGGATTGAAATTATAATTGAAGCAATCATAATAATCAAAAAATAATCAGGTCCAATAACTAGTCCAATAACTGCTCCAAGAGATATTAATGCGATAAATACAATTAACATCAGGAAAACAGATTTCCATTTATTGCTGGAGATTTGATTGTAAAAGGAGATTCTTTCTTTTTGTTCCATTTTGTATTATTTATTGGTAATGTCAAATGCTTTAAGAGTTATGTAAGAGTTGATTAGAGAGATTGAAGTTTTTTATTATTTAACTTCTTAATCTAATCATTCATAACCTATCTGTTTATACATTATTAACATTTATTATTACTATCAGATATTTAGAATATTTAATTTTATCTATTCGGCTTTATCAAAATATAAACACCTAAAATAAGGCAGAGAAGAGCTGCAATTGAGTTTTTATCCGGAATAGGAACAGGAATCCAGATAAGTCCTGCACATACTAAAAGTATTATTGCTATAATCTTTCTCTCTGAAAACCTAGATGGTTTGTCGTGAATTAATTCTATTTTTTCCATGTTACCTGTTTTTTATCTTTTACTGATATTTATTGATAATGTATATGGCATGACATCCTCCCACACATGAATGTCGAGTAAAAGCAATTTACTAATTTGTTATTTGTACAAAAATTGCTTTTATGAGTGCGGGTTTCCTTAGTATTGTCTAATCTCAGTTTTAACATCTGTTGCTGTCACCTTGATGAATTGTATTCATCTACTTACTTCCCTTGATGAATTGTATTCATCTACTTACTTCCCTTAATCATCTCATCTACAAAGCTTATAAGTTTTGACATTACTGATATTTACCACATCCTAAATGATGTGGATTTATTCTCAATTAAAATATGAGGCATCTGTTTATTAATTGAGATTGTAGTTTTTATTATTCCCCACCTAACATCTTAATCTCCTCATGAACATATCTTAAATTTAGAGATTACTAATATTTATTTCTTATATTTTCCTATTCCTCTACTCGAAATAGTAAAATTTATTTTATTTTTTATATACTATTTTACTATTCCTCGAATTCTATCTGTGAATAGGTAAAATTCATTCATCGAATTTTATGTCAGGCATTTCTCTTGAAGATTCAGGAATCTTGAGATATTCTTTCTTTTGTCTTCCATACAGCTTGAAGAAGAATACTCCTGGGAAGACTTCTGATGCATTTTCAAGTTCTAGAACTGAATCATTGTAATATTGTCTTGCATATGCAACTTTATCTTCTATTGCTGATAATTCATTCTGCAATTGCAAAAAGTTTTCATTTGCTCTTAGATTAGGATAGTTTTCTGCTATTGCAAATAATCTTCCTAATGCATTTTGCAATGCATCTCCTGCTTTTACTCTTCCTGCAATATCTCCGCCGTTTAGCAATGCTGCTCTTGCTTTTGTAACAGAATCCATTATTTTTTTCTCATGCTTTGCATAACCTGAAACAGTTTTTATCAAAGCAGGAACCAAATCAGCTCTTTTCTTCAGCTGAACATCAATCTGCGACAGAGAATTATCAATTCTGTTTTCAAGAACAGTGAATCTATTGTAATAATAGATAAATATGAATGCAATCACAATTACAAGGGCAATTAGCCCAATTATTAATCCTAATGCTAATCCAATTACCATAATAAATAAAGATAAATTGGGTTTATAAATATTATGAAGGAGGGAAATGTAACTAGCTAAATCTTGCGGTATTTGCCCAGTAACTAAAAAGAAAAATTAGGCAAGCTGCTTGCATTGGATTATCAACATTGTGAGGAGTATATCTGACTCTATAGACTTGATCTGGGTTCTTTTGAGTATCTTCCCAAAATTCGCAAAAATCATCTCTTGATGATTCTGAAAGTCCAATGTCACAAGCATTTCCAGGAACTCTTATGCCTCTGATCAATAAACTGTCTTCAACAAAATCATATGGATTTTGTATTTTTCCAAGTCTATCCAAACTAAATCCTGTTATTCTGAATCCTGAAATAATATGTCTTGCTTGTTCCTGTGCTTTTTCCCTAAACTTATCGTCAATTAATTTTTTTCTTGCTCTTATTGCAACTTCTGCATCAAGAATTATTTCAATTCCCCATGCTCCTAACTTTGGATTTTCAGGAGGAACAAATCCTTGAATATCAAAAACAAATTGTTTGTAGTCTTCTGGCATTTATTTGGAATTATAAATTAGTTAATAAAGATTATTGTGTTAAAAAAAGCTGTGTTGCATGAATCCTAAAAAATAACACAGCTATCGCTAACTACTCAA
>JBBSYU010000132.1:0-3402 GCA_038045105.1 Nanobdellota archaeon
AAATTAGTAAATTGCTTTTACTCGACATTTATGTGTGGAAAATAAAAAGCATTTACAAAATAAAATTAAGATAGATAAATGCTTTTTGTTTTGGAGGATGTCATTATACTAATTAAAAATGATACAATTTTGTCCTGTGTGTGGAAAGATTCTTCAAATAAAAGAGGAGAATGAAAAAAACATTGGTTTTTGCATTTGTGGTTTTAAAAGAATGTCTGGATATGAATTAGGTGCAAGTGAAAAAGGAAATAATAAAGTTACTTCAACTGGCGAAGGAGTTATCAAAGAGAATAAAGAGGATATTAAAAAATTAAGTTATGAAGAAAAGAAAGAGATGAAATCTGATTTTTGAAAAATCCAGTTAGTTACCAAAAGATTTAAATAATATAATTATACTATGTATAATTATGGTTAATACAAATGTAATTACAAGGAAATGGGGAAACTCTATTGGAGTAATATTGCCTAAGGATATTACTGAGAAAGAACATATTAAAGAGAATATGAGAATAAATATACTGATTACTAAAAAGTCTAATGTTCTAAATGAAACATTTGGGATGTTAAAAGGCAAATTCAAAAAATCATCACAACAGATGAAAGATGAACTTAAAAAGGAGTTGTATAAAGAAAATGAAGGCTTACTTCTTTGATAGTTATGCAGTGATGGAGATACTAAAAGGAAATGAAAATTATGATAATTTTAAAGAATCTGAAATCGTTTTGACAAAATTGAATTTATTTGAGATTTATCATAATATATTAAAACAATTTAATGAAGAGCTTGCTGAAGAAATTATTAACAAATATAAAATTTTTGCAATTGATTTTGATGAGAATGTAATAAAAGAATCAGCAAAGTTCAGAATAGAAAATATAAAAAAGAATATTTCAATGACAGATTGTATAGGTTATATTTTAGCAAAAAATATTGGAATAAAATTCTTAACAGGCGATAAAGAATTTGAAAAATTGGATAATGTTGAGTTTGTGAAATAGCATTTTTAAAAATTAAAAAATAGATACAGTTTCGGGATAGCACCGTAAAAAATTCCTCAATTAAGTTTTTAAAGAGATTAAAATTAAGATATTTATTGCCGCTGTTGGAAATAATACATTTTGTCCATGGTTGGGAAAAATATAAAAACCCTTGAAAAAGAGTTCTTGATAAATGTGGAGAATAAAATGAAAGCTTCCGAAATTCAATTATCTAATGAAGGTAAACACTATGAATCAAAATGGGTAGATTTTATCCCAGTTATTGGATTTATTCCTCATTGTAAAAGAGTCCAAAGGTATATGAAAGGAATAAGAGAAGGCGAATATTTTTTTCCAGAAAATGCTGTTGGCGAATCCCTAAAAAGATTTAGTATTACTGCTTATCATGGAATAACTGCAGGATTTCTTTTAGCAGGTTTAGAAAAACTCTTATAATTATTTTTATTACTTATTTTATATCAACCAAAAACATTTAAAAGCCTTGTACTTTACTTCTTATTATATTAAATTCAGACAAAGCATTGTGCTAGGTTTGGACAAAATATATGAAGCCGCTGTGGGACAATGGTACTCCAACCGCCTTGAGAGCGGTGCCTTTCGGCCTCCCGGTTCGATTCCGGGCAGCGGCGTATATACTTTCTGTCCAAAACAGAGGAGTGGATAATTTTCTCTTCTATAAAATTATTGAATAATTACATTTTTATGCTAAAAATGGTATGATTCCGCGCTCCGGCGTGGAACTTTTTTATTCCTTAGCTGATTTTCAAAATAACGAGATAGCTTAAAAATAAAAGGTTATAATAAATGCTCATCTCCAATTTATTGGAATGATTTTTTGATGTGGAGAACTGACCCTGAAATGCATCAACCACAATAATAATATTTATATATGTCTTTTTATTGTAAAAATTATGAAAAATTTTAGAAACGCAATTAGAAATGGGCTGGTTGGATTAGTATTAACTGGTGTTTCAATGGTTCCCTTGAGTAATGTTAATGCACAACAGACAAGATGTGGACGTGATGATAATGAATGTGGTGTTGTTTTATGCACTGAATGGAATGACATTAACAAAAATGGACATGGAGATTGGGGTGAATTTAAAGGTATAAAAAGCGAATACGGAAGAAGTGAATATATACTATCTTTTTTTCACATATGTCCAAACCATAATAGTAATGGAAATGTAGGAAGGGTTGTATCAGCCCTAGATAATGATGCTGTTATAGACAAAAAAATAAATTCTGTTCAGAGTACTACTAAAGCTAATACTAGCCATTGGGGTTCTGCTCGACTTAAACTTCCAGAAATCTATAGACAATGTGGACCTGGAAATTATATAGTAAAATATAATGTTAATGGAAAAGAGTGGCAATCGCGTGTATTTAGATTAATTGATGATGGAACTTCAGTTCATCCTTTTGTATGCAATCATATCATGGAGAGAAAAGATTCAAATTCAATGAGTGAAGAAGATATTCTTGGAAAAGGAAAAGAAAGATTTAGAAAAACAGAAAAAATAACTTGGTGTCTTGAAACAGAGTGGCATATAGGTGAAGAAATAAAAATGGTTTTAGTAAATCCGAAAGGCGATGATGTATATGAACAACATTCTAAAGCAAAACATAAATTAAATATCTCAAGATTTTCTGAGCCCTCACATGAGAGATTTATTGAAAAAGGTGGTTATGGGACCTATAGTGCTTTATTTTATCTGAATAACAAAAGGGTTGGTAAAGTTTCTTACGAGGTAACTGAATAAAATATTGATTATTTTCAAATCTCTTGTTTAATACCTTGAGGCTCTGCCTCGGCAGATTTGGAAATACTGAAATTGCTGGTCGCTTAAAAGCGAAAAAATTACAAATACCCTGACCCTAAGGTTGTTGGGATTGTAAATTTTTAGGCAATTTCTTTATTTGCTTCTCGTATCGCTTCTTTGCTTAATCCAATAAAATGACAATGCATAAAGAATTTGGCAATAATATATTCACACGAAGCAAGATATCTTCTTTTTTTAATGAAATTAATGATTTAAAAAAATATAAAATTGTAATTAATTTTAAAGATATTGGATTCATTTCAAGATCTTCTGCTGATGAATATTTGAATCTAAAAAGTAAATTAAAAAAACAATAAAAGGGAGAAATATGTCAAAAGAAATTATTTCTATGATAAAATTAGTAGAACATCAACAAAAAGGTATTGCTTTTTATAGTGATAATGATTATTCTGACAAAATTACCGCATGAATATCAAAAAATTTCCTAAAAAAATAATCAGGAGTATATACAATTAATAACCAGCATCTTTAAATATATCTTATTTTTATTATTAAAATGAACAGATTAATTACCTAAGTTTTTAGGGATTTTTATACACTACGGATTTTATCGTTAATG
>JBBSYU010000133.1:0-1262 GCA_038045105.1 Nanobdellota archaeon
TCAATTCTAGAAAAATCATAAAGCTTTTTTTCTTCTAAGTCATAAAAACAATTTTCAAATTTGTTCTTCGTATTTTGAAATCCAAATATGTTGGTTTGAATTAAATAAATCTGAGATTTTAATGGTTTACCCGGGTAACACCATAAATTCCATTTTTCGTGTCCATGAACATAAGTATTTCTTAAAAGCATTTTCCCTTTAGCAATTAAATAAAACAATAGCGTTTCTTCTAAAAAGAAATTTAATTGGTTATTATCAAGCTCTTCCCTTCCAGAAAATTTTAAATCTTCTTGTAAATATTTTTGAAACTTCTTGTCTTTTTTATAAAATTTTTTTAATTGACCAAGAAGACTTATATAATCCTTGCATTCTAATAAAGCTTGATTCCAAGTAATAAAGGAAAATGCTTGTTGAATGTAAAATGGATTTTTTGAGACTATCTTTAGAAATTCATTTTTATGGGAAAGAACTAATGGCATGAATTTACTCTTCAAATCAGAAGCTTTTTCATCAGAATTAAAATAAATATAATCTCCATAAATAAAATTTAAACCAACCAATGGCTTTATGATTTTATTAGGGCTAAAAATCTTCATATATTCCCAACACTTTTTTGCAGATTGAGAATTTGAGATTCTACTCATCGATATAGGAAATACTAGAATACCTTCTTCTGGCGGAAGTTTGTTTATATCAAAAAATTGGTTTGTAAGATTTTTAGCACCCATATTAATCTATAAATAGAATTGATTTAATAAAGTTTGCTTTTATGGCCGTCTGGGTGGGGGTTGGAAATCAGAGATTTAAATTTTAGCTGAAGAAAATTTTTTTTAAAAAATATGAGTGAGGAATAGGCCACCTTTTGTCAAACTCCCTTAACTAATAAGAGATAGTTTGTGTCAACATCTGACTATGCGGACGTAGTTTAACTTATCCTTGCATCAATCAAGTTGCTCGTTTCATCATATTCTTATCTTCTAAGTTTCCCGCATGGTTCATTACTCAGATAAGACTGTGTCGTTTCTGTAGCAGAGCTTTGCTTCACAGCAATTGAGTTTTCACTCAATGATTTTTTAATCGATGGGCAGACCTTCCTCAGAAATAGCGTTTATTATTAACACTCGCTAATCTAATAGCAATTTCCGTAGTTGACTACCTCACTCATAAAAAGTCTAAAATATACTGGCTTATAAATCTTTCTGAATCTAGATACTGTAACCTTATCGTCATCTCCTCGATTTTGCCAGGTATCTGATAAGGTT
>JBBSYU010000134.1:0-24950 GCA_038045105.1 Nanobdellota archaeon
AGGATTACAAGGTAAATATTCTTCTTTAGCACAAAAAGGAAAATTTTGGGAACTTGACAGATTAAGAAGACAAACAGGTGTTGAACCACAATTATCAGATCAAGAAATTTCTAGATTATATACTACATCATTAAGTGAATATACTGTTAACGCTGTTCAATTCGTAGAACAAACTAGAGAATGGGATAAGAGAGCTCATAAGGGTAAACCTGTAGTATTTGAAGGTTTAGACTTTGCCGATTATGAAGAAGCTATTCAAGATGGTTATCATAGAACAATTGCAGATGAATGGTCAATGGAAAGAAAACATTTTGAAGCTTTAAAGAAATTAACAGGTGTAGCAGTTAGTGAAGAAATAGTTCAACACGCTATTAATGCACGTATTAAAACTGGAAATGTTCTAGGAGATTATTATTTTAAAAATGTTCAAGGGGCAACAGGAATAAAACCAGTTCCGGACAATGATGTTGTTCAGGGAATGTTTAGAAAATGTTTAAGAGATAAAAGAAATGGTCCTTATTTTTGGGAGTATCTAGTCAAATCAACTGGTATCAAACCAGAAGAAAAATTAGCACAACAAGCCTATAGACAATTTGTTAGACAAGAAAAAACATATGATTTGACAAGGTTTGTAGAATTTACTGGAATTGTTCCTGAAGAAAGAACTGTTCATGATGCTTATAGGATATTAGTAAAGAGAAATAAGTTTGGTGATAGTTTTTCTGAAGTTCAAAAAGTAACAGGAATAGCACCTAAACCTCAAACAGTTCAGGCAGCTTATTCAGTAATTGTTGATAGAAAAGAATCTATTTGGGACTCTTATTTAAAGAGTGTATTTGAATCAACAGGAATTACTCCATCACAAGAAACAATTCAAAAAGCTTATGAGACATGTGTTAATCAAGGTCATTTAGATACATTTAAAGAGTTATATAATACATTTAAAGTTCAACCAGCAAAAGGAACAAAGAGAGCTTTAGATACTTTTTTTAATGCTTAACTAAGGATGATTTTAATCAGTAAAAAATGATTTTCACATTACCAATAAATATTATTTCAAGTTTTTCTCCGAAGTCTTTTCTAAAGAGCTCTTTTATTCCTTTTCTTCTTCTTCGCTTTCAGGAATCTCATCATCTCCAGCTAATTTTGCAATATCAACAACCTTGTCTCCATCCTGCAGCCTGATTATTCTTACACCCTGTGTTACTCTTCCCATTATTCTTATATCTTTAACACTTGTTCTGATTACAATTCCTTTTTTAGTTGAAACAACAAACCTATCATTGTCATTAACATCTATTGTTGAAACCACTTTTCCTGTCTTATCACTTACATTAAGATTTATAACACCCTTGCATGCTCTTCCAGTCAATCTGTAATCTTCAACAAAACTTCTTTTTCCATAACCTTTTTCAGCTATAGTAAGAATTGAGCTTTTAGCATCAGAAACAATTTCCATTGAAACAACCTCATCATGTTTGTCTAATTTGATTCCGCAAACACCATATGAAGCTCTTCCCATGTCTCTTACTTCATCTGAATTAAATCTTATTCCCTGCCCATCTTTGCTGAACATCATTACTTCCTGTTTTGGAGAAATTCTCTTGACATCAACAACTGTGTCTGTATTATCCAATGGAAGATTAATTATTCTTACTCCTGCATTTCTTGGCTTTGCAAACATCTCTAATCTTATCTTCTTAACCTGTCCTTTCTTGGTAACCATAAATAAATAACCATTAAAATCATTTACAGCAATTACATTTGTAACTGTATCTTCTTTGATATTCAATAGATTAACAATTGCCTGTCCTTTTCCATATCTTTGTGTTTCAGGAACCTTATATGCTTTTAGCCAGAATAATCTTCCTCGAGCAGTAAACAATAATAAATTATCATGAGTTGAGCATGAGATTAATTGCTTGACAAAATCTTCAGAAGTTAATTCAGCTCCAACAACACCTTTCCCGCCTCTTTTCTGCTCATGATATACTTTAAATGGCATTCTCTTAATATAACCCTTGTCAGTTATTGTGATAATAACTTCTTTTTTCTGCACTAAATCCTTTTCTTCAATTTCCTTCACGCTTCTTATTATCTTGCTTCTTCTTTCATCACCATATTTTTCTTTTAATTCATTTAATTCTTTTTTAATTATCTTTAAGATTTCCTTTTCATCAGCAAGAATTTTTTTTAGCTTGTCAATCAATTCAAGCAATTCCTGCTCTTCTTTTTTCAGTTTATCCTGCTCAAGAGCAGTTAATTGTCTTAATTTGGTTTCTAAAACAGCTTCAGCTTGTTTTTTGCTAAAACCAAACTTTTTCATTAAATTATCAAGAGCATCTTCCTTGCTTTTTTTGATAGTTTCTATTACTGCATCTAAATTCTTCAAAGCGATTAATAATCCTTTTACAATATGTTCTCTTGCTTCTGCCTTTCTCAAATCAAACTCAGTCCTTTTTCTGACTATTTTTCTTCTATGCTCAATATAAACTTCTATAATCTCCTTAAGATTAAGTGTTTTTGGAACTCCTGCAACAAGAGCAACCATTACAGCGTCAAATTTAGTTTGCAATTTAGTTGACCTGAATAATCTATTTATTGCAAACTGTGCATTAGCTCCTTTTTTCATCTCAATAACAATTCTCACATCACCTTTGCTTGATTCATCTCTTATATCTGAAACATCAAGTAATTTTTTATCTCTGACAAGCTCTGCAATCTGCTTGACTAATTCAGATTTATTTGTCTGATAAGGAACTTCTGTAATAACAACATATTCTCTTTCTTTTTTTGTTTCAGTTGTAACCTTGCCTCTTACAATAAATCCTGCTTTTCCTTTTTCATATAATTCTTTTAAGGTATTCCCGACAATTTGTCCTCCTGTTGGAAAATCAGGCCCTTTAATAATCTCAATTAATTCATCAATTGTAATTTTAGGATTGTCAATAGTTGCAATAATTCCATCACAAACTTCGGTTAGATTATGGGGGGGAATATTTGTTGTCATTCCAACTGCAATTCCACTTGAGCCATTCACAAGAAGATTAGGAAGTTTTCCAGGAAGCAGAACAGGCTCTTTCAGATTATTGTCAAAATTTGGAATCATTTGAACAGTCTCTTTTTCAATATCCTGCAGTAGTTCAACTGCAAGTTTGTTCAATTTTGCTTCTGTATAACGGCTAGCCGCAGGATTAGCATCTGTTGAACCAAAATTTCCCTGCCCCTGAACCAAAGGATATCTTAATGAAAAATCCTGTGCCATTCTTACCATTGAATCGTAAATAGCCATGTCTCCATGAGGATGGAATTTTCCCATGCAATTATGAGATAAAATACCATTAGCAATAAATTCATGATTATCTTTAACTTGAAAATCATAAGTTTTTTCAAAACCAGATTTTTCTGTTTTTTCAACTTTAATAAAGAATAACTTATTGTCAAAAACATCTTTTAAAAATTCATAATATTGAGAATTTATTTTTTTTAATTTTTCCAATAAATTCCAGTCAATTATCTGGCTTATCCTTAAATCTTTTTCTTTTAAGTCAGTCGAATATCTAATTTTAGTTCCATTAGGATATTTTATTCCAAGCCTGAATTTGCCCCCATCTTTGCATTCATACCACCCACCACCTAAATGCCTATCGCTTAATTCAGAAAATATTTTATCTCCAATAAAGGGTATTATTTCAAAGTTAGATTTACCTAATTTTTTATCTATTAATATTTTTGTCCTTTCATTCTTTTTTTCATCCTGAAGATTAAGATTTAGGGCTAATTTTTTTGCAAATTCTCCTTCAATCTCTATGTGGTAAACAGGATAATTTGATTTTATGATTTTTCCATTGATTGCATGATTTTTTACAGGTTTTAATAATATTTTTTTTCCAATAAATCCAAGTTGCTGCATGAGCAACTGCAATCCATCAATTAATCTTTCAGATATAGAAATGTATCTAATAAGATTTCTTGAATTATGAACAGAACCATCTCCATCAATTAATCCATCTAAAAAAGAATAGATTGTTTTTTTTGGGGATATAAAAATTTGATAAGGTATCTCTTTCGTAAGAGCATTTTTACCAGCTAAATTAAATGAAGATGATAAAAAATTGCAAAGATTTTTATTGCTTATTCTAAGAATATAAATTTGGTTTTGTATCAATTCTCCAGAACTTGTATGCAGAATATTGCGCTTAACTCCAATATTAGCTGAATATCCAAATTCATTTTCAATGATATGCTTTATTTTATTTATAATCTGCTCTGAACATGAGCAAAATCCTATTCTGTTAGTCTTTTTCTCTATCCATCCGTCTGATAAAAATTGTCCAAGCAAATAAGCAATATTTTCATTAAGCTCTAAATATTTATTATTAAACAAATTTATTTTCATATTTTCACTAAAATTAGGATAATCTGCTTTTATGACAACAAAATCTTCTTGGTTTAGATCTTTAGCTTCCTTCCATTCATATTCTAAATTCTTGTTTAAAATTTTAAATTTTTGAGATAGAGTTGCTTTAACTGAAATGCCATTGCTAAGAACCACTTTTATCAATTCTTTTTCAGGCATTTCATATAATTCAACTACCTCCTGAATCCCTGAATGAGTATAAACAAAATCTCCTTTATCAATATTTTGAATAGGTAATAATCCTCTTGTAGTAAGTATCTTGGTGTCTTTAACAAAGCATTCGCCAACAATCCTTGCAGATTTCATTGTGCTTCCTTTATCCAAACCCATTAAATTCATTGCCCAAAGAATTCTTCTGTGAACAGGCTTTAATCCATCTTCAGCAGCAGGAAGAGCTCTGGAGACAATTACACTCATTGCATAATCAATATAAGCTCTTTTCATCTCATTTGAAATTTCAGTTGGCAAAATCCTATTTTCATCCAAGTCCTTGAGATTAATCTCTGTTTTTTCCAAAACTTCTGATTCTCCATTTCCGTTTTCAATTTCTTCATCAGAACTCTCGCTCTCTTTGTCATCTTTGCTTTCTTCATCTTCGTCTTTCTCCGAAGTCTTTTCTAAAGAGCTCTCTTCATCTTCAAAATCTTCTTCTTCATTTTTCTTTGCCATGTTAATTTTCTAAATGATCTGTCATAACAATCATTAAACCTCCTTCTAGTAATGTAGTATCAACTTTTAATCCCAAAAGATGACAATCTCTCGGATGAGAATATTTAAATGGAAGTGTACTTCCTCCAAATTTTGCTCTCCATAATTGGTCAAGATAAAACATCTGACTGCTACTAGTTAATCCCATTCTTCTCACTAAATCATTCATATACTCTTCCATTTTATCTCCACGTATTGCCATTTTAAGTTTATCTAGCTCTTCCTCCAACTAATTCCTCTTCCAATTCACCAGCTTCATTAGAATTATAATTCCCTCTGCTTCCACAATCAATATAATTTTCAAATATCTCTGCATCACTTCCAAATTGCATAATTCCTGCATATCTGTCTTCAACTGGATGTTTCATTTTATTTTTACTCCAGAATTAAAGTTTAATATTTTTTCAGCAAGTCCTTCTTCTACCGGAGTTACATCATTCCATAAAACAGAATATAATGGAAAATTTTCAGTTCTCCAATTATGAGTATCATCAATAGGATTCTTTACTAAAACTGCAACTGCCAAACACCAACTTGGTCTGTCCTCTAATCTTCTCATTAAATAAGTCTCTCCTTCACTTCTCTCTCTTACTATTCCATATTCCATTACGTATCCACCTCTGCAATATTTGCATTTGTTTCAATGAATTTTCTTCTTGGCCCAACAACATCTCCCATCAGCATTGAAAATGTTGAATCAGCGATAACAGCGTCTTCAATGTTTATTTTCTTTAATATTCTTTTTTTAGGGTCCATTGTTGTATCCCAGAGCTGGTCAGCATTCATTTCTCCCAGCCCCTTGAATCTCTGAACATCTGCCTTCCCGCCTAATTTATCCAAAATCTTTTTTAATTCATCTTCTGAATGAACATAAAAATCTTTTCCTTTTCTGACTCTAAATAATGGAGAAACAGCAACAAAAATATTTCCATTTTCAATCAACTCAGGCATATACCTGAAAAAGAATGTCAAAAGCAAAGTTCTGATGTGGCTTCCATCAACATCAGCGTCGGTATTATGACAGCATAATCCTCCAAAACCAGCAATGAAATTTTCATCTTCATTAACTGAAAAATCATAAACATCCCCATTTGTCGAAGTAGCTTCTTTTATATCTTTGACTTCAAGTGCAATCAAATCATCAGATATAATATCAAATCTCTTATTAATTGATAGAGAACTGCTATTTATTTTGGTATCTAAATAAAATGAGTTTCTATGGCTTTCCCATACTCTTTTTAGTTTTATTAAATATTCTTTTCTTGTAATAGAGATTGTATAAACTTTATTTCTGGATGAAACCTTAATATTTTTTCCAGGCTCTCTTTCACATACTCCTGCAATAACTCCATGAGACTGCAGTAAATACATTATCTGATTTGCCAAATCTTTTGATGTTGTTGTAAAAGATATTTTATCCTTGCTTATAGTTCCATCTCCTAAGAAATACCCTCTTAAGAATTCAAGCTGCATTTCTTTGTTGATATTGAAAATAATGTCTGGAATTTTTTTTGTTTCAGAAGAATATTCAGAAAATCCAAACAAACATCTCCAAAACAAAGAGGCTGCTCTGTTAACCAGTTTTAATTCAGCGCAGTTTCTAGAAAAGCCGGTAATTTTAGCTTCAATCCCAAATAAATCTTTAACAGCTTCTTTAAACTCCTGTACATAACATTCATTATAATTTCCTATTGCAAACCTTACACCATTCCTCAAAGAAGAAGAGCCCTCTGCAATCCAGAAGCCAATAAGTTTTGCAAAATTACTATTTATTTTAACAAATCTATTAATTCCCTTACATTTGTAATGAGTAGGGCATAGGCGAACCTCTTCTCCAAGATATTTCAAGTCTTCTTCATTAATCTGAGACAAAGCTATATAGTCCTTTACTTTATTTCTTCCTGAATTTTTATATTGAGTTTCCCATATATTATCCAACTTGGATTTTACTATCTGTACCTGTGATAAAGCTTCTTTTTTATCAATTCCAAGGACTTCTATATATTTTTCAAAATTTTTTCTGCTGGGTTTTGACTTTCCTTTTTCCCAATCATAATAAATACAAGGCTGTTTTATCCCAATTGTATCACAAATAAACTTTTGTGATAATTTCTTTGATTTTCTTTTTGAAACCAAAAACTCGCCAAATCTTTCCGGAACAGCTATTCTTTCATCGATAAATTCATTATCTTCTTTGTATATTTCTTTTATCTTAGATTTTAAAAGCTCTTCTACAGATTTTCCCCTGACATAAATCTCTTCTTTTATTTTATCTTTATTTTTTACTAAAAGTGATAAAACATCTAATCTCGATAATGGATTAAAATTATATAGTGGTAAATTCATTGGAGCAACAATCTTATCACCCTGCTTTATCTCACTGCCTTTTTTTAGCCTTATTTGGCCATTCTCAAAAACAAAAACACTATGCGAAGATGTAACTTTAACATTTCTTCCATAAGATGTTTTTATTTCATAAAGTTTTTCTTGTATTGGATGCTTGATGACAGCTTTTATATTTTTAAATTGAGTTTTTCTTGTTTTAGTATTAAAACATAAAACCTTGTATATTGAAGGTTCTATTTTTTTCTCAATAAGATTATCTATAAACTCTCCAATTTTTACAAAAGATACCATGCCATTTGAAGATTCAACAAAAGTAGCTTCTTCTCCATCCACGCTCATCACGATTACTTTTCCATATCTTAATTTTTCTATATTAAAGTTTTCCTTAACTCCAGTCCCGATTGCAGTTATAAGATTAATTATTTCCTCTGAACTAAGTGCTTTTGTAGGATTAGATTTTTCAACATTTAATATTTTTCCTTTCAAAGGCAAAATAGCCTGGAATTCTTTATCTCTGGCCATTTGTCCAGAACCAGCTGCAGAATCTCCTTCAACAATATATAATTCAGTCTTTTCAACTTTTTTTGATGAACAATCAAGAAGTTTCCCAGGCAATCCACTTAAACCACCCATTGCATTTTTTCTTCTTACTAAATCCCTGGCTTTTTTAGCTGCTTCACGAGCTTTGGCAGAAGAAACAATCTTCTGGCATATTTTATTTGATATATTTGGATTTTCCTCTAAAAACTCTGTCAATGCAAGATAAACCATTGAATCAACAACACCCTTCATTTCAGAATTTCCAAGCTTGGTTTTTGTCTGTCCTTCAAACTGGGGCTCTTTCATTTTCAGGGAAATAATCGCTGTCAAGCCCTCCCTGGTATCATCTCCCATTATTTTCTCATTTTTCAGCATTCCTTTTTTCTCTGCATAGTCATTTATTGCACGAGTAAGAGCAGTCTTGAAGCCTGAAATATGTGTTCCTCCTTCAGTTGTATTAATTGTATTCACAAAACCAAAAATATTCTCATTATAGCTGTCTGTATACTGTATTGCCACCTCAACAGTGTTTGAATCAACCTGTTTTCTAAAATAAATAGGCTTATGCAAGGCAGGTTTTGATTTATTTATAAAAGCAACAAATTCAATCAATCCTCCAGAATAATGAAATGTTTCTGATTTGTCATTTTTTTCATCTCTTAATTTAATTGTAACATCAGGATTCAAAAAAGCAATCTCCTGCAGTCTTTTCTTTAAAACAGCAAAATCAAAATCAAGAGTGGAAAATATTTCAGAATCTGGAAAAAAAGTAATTGTTGTTCCTGTTTCATTTTTTTCAGCTTTGCCTATTACCTTGACATCATCCAATGGTTTTCCTATTTTATACTCCTGCTGATATATTTTTCCATCTCTCTTTACAGTAGCAATCATTTTTATTGAAAGGGCATTTACGCATGAAACACCAACCCCATGCAATCCACCAGAAATCTGATAAGAATCCTTGTCAAACTTTCCTCCTGCATGAAGTTTTGTAAGCGCGATTTCCATTGCTGATTTCTTATAAACAGGATGCTTATCAACAGGAATTCCTCTTCCATCATCAATAACAGTAACACTTCCATTCTTGTTTATAATAATCTCTACAATCGTACAGAAGCCTGCCAGACACTCATCAATAGAATTATCAACAACCTCATACACAAGATGGTGCAAACCATCTTTTCCAGTGCTTCCTATGTACATACTCGGTCTCTTGCGAACTCCATCTAATCCTTCTAAAACCTTTATATTTGCAGCTGAATATTGTTTTTTTGAATCTTCACTCATTTTCTTTTTCTCCTATTTTATATTTCATACATTGAGGAATAAATGGTTTAATCATTTCAATCAATTTTTTTGAATCTTCTTGTTTAAATCTTAAATAATAATATTTATTATCTCTAAACCCGATTGTAGGATTTAAACCAAATTTTTTATTAAAAAATTCTTTTATTAAATTATGTTCATCAAGAGAATAAGCATTAGTACACAAAACAATATAACCTTGTTTATTGTCATAACTTCCATCATCACATATCCAAAAAGCTAAACTTCTTGGATTTAATTGTTCTAAAATATTTAGATTAACTACTTTTTTTAGATTATTATAAAACAAATTTCTATAATAATTAAATATTGGATGAGTTCTAGTTGAAAAATCCATTGCATGAATAAAATCATCTCTTATTCTTCTTTTAACTTCTCTAAATTCAGAAATATTAAAATTAATCAGAATATTTTTTTTAAATTCTGCATAATCTCTTTGTTTCATAGAATGTGAAAATCTAAAACAAGAATTTTTCTCTCTCTGTCTAATACTCGCATCACCCAATAAACTTCCAAGAATCATATCATGTTCTTCTTGACTAATAAATAAAAAAGGATTTTTTTGTATTCCAATATTCCAATCCCTAACTAACTTTATCAAGTTTCTAGCAGAAATATTATAAATATCATATTTTTCAGAAAATATTTTTAACTCTCTATCCGTTCTTAATCTAGCTAAAATTCCTGCTTTACTCTTTTGCAATTGTGGAAAAATAGATAAAACTCTTCCTTCATCTCTAGCAGAATTAATTATTATAGGCCTTATTTTAAGCTCCCGAGATATAGTTAATATATCTCCTTGCCTTTTTATTCTCTTAGAAAGTTCAACTATATCAAACCTTTTCCTGACTCCTTCCAACCCCCCAAGTACCTTAATGTTCTCTGCTTTATAGTCTGATTTTTCTGCCATGTTTCTGTATTTTTTAGGTTTTTTAATTTAGATAGTTTTGACTAATAAATTACTGAAAATTGTGAAATTTTTTTAGCCTAAAATCCTTAAATTTATTATAAAAATAGGAAATTTTAGTTTATAAACCTTTCTATAAAAAAATTCATTTTATCGTCGATAAAAAGGCTATTTTTCTCCTCGAGAAATGGAGAAAATATGTATTAAAAAATAAGTAAGATAGAAATAATATAATAAATCAGATATCTGCCATTTCAGACTTTATTTTCTTGATTTTGCTGAGTTTGTCTGAAAGTCTGTCCATTTTAACCTGATTATTTTTCTTTTTTTCAGTTAATTCTGCTTCTTTTTCAAGCAGTTTTGCTATTCTTTCCTGTAACTGTTTTTCCAATGACTGAGAATCCTCAACATTTCTATCTATTCTGGAAATCTGATTTTTTAAATTGTCTTTGTCTTTATCTAATTTTTTGAGTTCTTTATCAATATCAAGAATAGCTTCTCTTAGCAAAAATTTTTTTTCTTTCTCCTCTTTTTTCTTTTTCATGATATTTCAAGCATATTTTTATTTATAAACATTTCCATTTTACTTTCTGGCTAGTTTTTGCAGTCTTTCCCTGCCTTTTCTGTAAGATTCTTCACTAATATATCCTGAGGAACGCGCGCTTCCTAACAATTCCATTTTGCTTCTTATATCAGAGATAGTTGGTATTCTGAATCTCCTGTCTAAATCACTTATATCATAACCATGTCCTCTCCATTTTTTTATTTCTCTGATTAATTTATCTTCATCGCCTTTTCTCTTGATTCTCTTGTATTCCTTTATTCTTTCATTATGAACCTCTTCTATTGCCTTTTCTCTGAGTTTTCTGACTTTTTCCAATTCTCTTCTATAAATTCTTTTTTCAAGGGAATTGCCAAGTTTTTTATAACCCTGCTTTTGTCTTAATTTTATTAATTCATTTTGTTTTTTAATTTCTGTTTTGTATTCTGCCTGGATTTCTTCAAGAACTTTATCTCTAGAAACTAAAGAATAAAAAAACAGAACAAAAAATGCCAAAAAGAAAAATCCAAATATAATTACAATCCATGTAATCAAAATCTTATTTTCAAGAATTGTTGGGGAACTGCTTTTTTCAACTACATTAAAGATTGTTGTTGAAGTTCCAACAGAGTTTTTATAATTAATAACAACTGACAATACATAACTTCCTTTTTCAATATTTTCTGGAAGATTAATTATCTTTAGATAATCTAATTTTCCGCCAACAACAATGTCTTCTGATTCAGAGACAAGTTTTTTGCCTTCAATATCATTAACAGAATAAATAAGATTTATTTTGCCTAATCCATTGTTTTTAAGATCAAATATTTTTATATCCATGCTTAATTTCTGCCCAAGAATAACATCTCCTTGAGGATACAAATTAACATTAGAATCAAAAACAATCTCATTAGATTGCACTTCCAAAATAATAGGAATAATTTTTTCAGTTCCTGCAGAGATTATTTTTAACCCTCCAAAATAAACAGCTGGTTTCTTGCCGTTTGTATTAAAAGAAACAGCAATACTTTTTTCTTTATTAGATTCTATTTCAAAATTAGACTCCTTAATACTGACCAGATTATCAAGATTAACAGGAACAATAGAGAAAGATTCTTTCCAATCCAAGTTATTGGTTATCTTTATGTTATTCACAACATTTTTATCTGTCTCCATGGAAATTTTCAAAAAAAGATTATCTATTGTGAATGCTTCTTTATCTTGTTTTTTTATAAAAGAATCTTTATAAAAATTAATAATTAATAATAAAACAATTACTGCAATGATTGCTGTTCCCGTTATTATAAATTTCTTATAGTTCATCTCTTTTTATCCTCTCTTTTTGGTAATGTTACAATCATCACCAAGTCTCTGTTAATTAAGTGAAGCTTCTGTTTTACAACTATTGCCCCCATTAACATTCTAATCTTTTTATCAACATCTCTTAATTCATCACATTACCAGTATTTTTTATATTTCAATATTTTATTTAATGAACAATTATATTTAAACCCATTTAATTTTCTCCGAGGTCTTTTTCTTTATTTTACTATCAGTTATTTTTTTAGTTCTCCTTACAAAAAATGTTAAAACCACGACTACTAATATTACTATAGTCAAACTTATTAAGATAATATAAAAATAGTTTCCTAGAGCTGATTTTTCCATTTCCACGATTTCAAAATGAGAAGTTGAAGTTGCAACACCATTAGGATATGTTAATTCCAGCCCTAAAACATAATTCCCGGCTGGAATATTTTGGGTTGCAAATTCTTTTTTAAATGTTTTCTGTGAATCAACAAGAATAGTTTCACTTTCAGTAAAAAAAGTCCTGCCCTCAAAATCCTTGATAATATAGTTCAAAGTAACATCTACCCTTGGATTATCCCCCATTGGAATAAGAGTCACCTGGGCATTTAATTTGCTTCCAACATTTATTTTCTTGAATTCATCAAGAATGCTGATTCCTGCATCAAATAATAATTCTTTTGTATTGACATTCACGCTTACAAAGATTTCCTTTCCATTCACTAAAATTTTTCCAGTATAAATTCCAGGCTTGTCAGGCCCTATTAATTTTATTTCAACTTCTTTGCTCTCACCAGCTTTCAATTTAAAGGAATTTTCTCCTATCTGGACAATATCATCCAAACCCTGTGAAGTTATAAATACATTGACTTCTTTATTTCCAAGATTAGCAACAGTTATTTTGCTTATCTTTACAGTATTAACTACAAGAGGAACTTCTAAGACAGAGGGACTGACAGTTATATTTGATGCTTGCATTGCAGCTCCTCCGCCTCCGCCACCGCCTCCTCCAGAAGTAACTGGAGTTTCAGTTGAAGCAGTATAAGAACTAACAGAAACTCTTATATAATTTATATTTGAATTAGTTATAGTTGATGAATAACTTGAACTGCTTCTCATGTTAGCGCTTCCGACAGCTGTTGTATAACTTGAATCACTTCCATAATCAGTAAATGTTGCAGCATAACTTCCAGTTACAGGAGCCCATGAAAAACTCAGAGTTCCTGTCTGCACAGCAGATATCTGAAAAATAAGATTCATTATTCTGTCTGTCAGCCAGTTCCATGAATCAATTGATAATCTATTATTAGAAACATTTGAATAAAACAAGGAATAATTTCCAGAAGGCAAATCACTTGCATACATGTCATAAGCATCAGTTGCAGTTGCAGCATTTGAATTTGTTTTAAGATAAATATCAGAAGTTATATTGTTTATTGTTCCTGTTATCTTAAGGCTAAGCTCTTCAGCAGAAACAAATGCAGAGCCTACTAAAATAATTAAAATTATAAAAAATAAAGCTAAGAAAATTAAAAATATCTTATTTTTAACAAATTTGGAATCTTCAATATCTTTTGATATTGAACTTACCACCCATCTTTTTACCATCAATAAACAAGCAGAAAAGAGTTTATAAAAGTTGTGCGAACAAAACTTTTATTATCAGATAATAGAGCCCAAACTCCAGCACCTGCTAATGCGCCTGTTGCTAAAAGTTCAATTGTGCCTGGTTCTGTTGTGCCTGATGACTAAAAATCTACCTTCTACCCTCTACAATAGAAAAATAGAATGTAGAGGGTAAGATTTATAAACCTTAATTTTCTAAATAGATTATGGTATACATATATAAAAAAATAGTTGGAAATAAGTCCTATTATTATCTTAGGGTATCTGAAAGAAAAGGTAAAAAGGTAATTTCAAAAGACATTGCGTATTTGGGAAACTCCATAGAAGAAGTAAAAAAATCACTTAATAATCTTCCTAAACTTAAAGAAAAAACAAGAAAAGCTTATAGATCAATGCACCATTTTATTGAATCAAATTATTATCTAGAAAAAATAGAAGAACAAAAGCTAAAAAAAGATGAATTTCTTGAAGATAATTTAAATGAAGCTGAAGCATGTAAACTTCATTATAATTCTGTTTTTGAAAAATTAGATTCAATAACAAAAAAAGAAATTTTAAAAAATTTTGTAATAGAATTCGCATTTAATACAACTTCAATAGAAGGAAATACAATAAAACTTCAAGAGGCAAGAGATTTACTGAATGAAGGTTTAACTCCGAAAGACAAGACATTAAGAGAGATTTATGATTTACAAAACACTGAAAAAGTTTTTTTTGATATTTTTAAGTCAAATGAAGAAATAAATCATGATTTTATCATAAAAATTCATTCAGGTTTAATAGAAAACATTGATGTAAGAAAGGGTTACAGAAATGCAGATGTTCGTGTAATCAGAGCAAATTTTAAAGCGACTCCTGCCCCCTATGTAAAAACAGATATGGATATATTATTAAAATGGTATAATAACAATAAGAATAAATTGCATCCCTTAGCTTTAGGAACAATTTTTCATCACAAGTTTGAAAAAATCCATCCTTTTATGGACGGAAATGGAAGAACAGGCAGGATGTTATTAAATTACATTTTGTTAAAGAATAACTATCCCCCAATAATCATTCATAAAAAAACAAGGAATCTCTATTTAGAAGCATTAAGGAAAGCAGACAAAAGTAATCTTACAAAATCCTTTAAAGAAGATTATTCTGAATTAGTTCAGTTCAATGCTAAAGAACTAACTGAATCTTATTGGAATATCTTTTTATAAAAGTAATTTCTATTCTCTTTTATCCATAAGTTCATCTTTGCCTTTTCCATCTTCCTTTCTTCTGCCTCTTCCAAGATATCTATAAAACCATATGCCTCCGGCAAACAATGCGCCTGATACTAAAAGTGCGAGTGTGCCTGGTTCTGGAGAGTACCGCCAAAAACCAAAAGTTTTATATACTTATACATCTTTACTTGCAGTAAAGTAAATACTTGAATAACCTAAAATGCCAAAAATAACAATATCTGTTCCAGATGAATTATTAAAAAAGTTCAAAGAATCATTTCCAGAAATAAATGTAGCTGAGTTAGCAAGAAGAGTTATCTCTGAAAAAGTTAAAGAACTAAAGAAACTAGAAGAATTAAAATCCAAAGGGGAAATATAAATGGCATCAATAACCTTTGCGGTTGATGATAAGTTTAAGCAGGAAATTTCTAAATTTCTTTGGATAAATTTGTCTGAACTTGTTAAACAGGAATTATTAAGAAGGCAGAGATTGCTTAATAAATTTAATTCTAAAGAAGAACAGGAATTAATTAAATGGTCTGTTGACTTGGGAAGAAGAGCAAAGAAAGATAGATTTAAACAGTTACTAAAAGAAGTTTCTCCTGAAATTAGAGAAAAATTATTATCTAAACTTTCTCCTAAAGAAAAGAGAGAATACTTGTAATAATCTAAAATGAAACTAGTATTAGATAACAATGTTTTGTTCTCAATTATAAATCCTTTTTCAACAGCTGCATATTTATTCTCGTCAATAAGAGCAGAATTTCTTGCTCCAGAATTTATAAAACAAGAATTAGAAAAACATAAAGAAGAATGTTTAATTAAATCAGGATTATCTAAGCATGAATTTGAGATAAGACAAAATGAAATTGAAGAGTCAATTAATTTTTTTAAATCTTCAGAATACGAAAATTTTCTTGAAAAATCATCAGATTTAATATCAGATATAAAAGATATTGATTTTTTAGCACTCGCATTATTAACTGATTCAGCAATCTGGTCAAATGATCCTCATATTAAAGAACAATCATTAATTCCAGTATTAACAACAAAAGATTTATTAGTCAAATTCATAAAAGGAGGAATATAAATAAATTTAAGCAGCATTTCCATTCATATCTTCATCTCTCTCATTACTCTTCTTTCCCATCTTTTCTTCTTCCACGATACTTTGCGACACCCCATGCACCTACTGCAAAGGCAGCGCCAGTCACCAGCATTGCAATTGTTGATGGTTCTGGAGCAGAATCTACATCTAATCTCATATGAGCATATTCACCTGCAAAATTCAACCGAAAAGTTTATAAACATAATTATGTTCGTAAACATAATATAAATAATAATAAGTAAAATGGTATCAATAACCTTATCTGTTCCTGAAAAGACAAGAGAACAAATGAAAATATTTCCAGATATAAACTGGTCTGCATTTGTAAGATCCTGCATTGAATCTAAAACTAAACAACTTGCATGGAAACAAGAGATGTTAACCAAGATAAAAGAAGAAAAAGAATCAGGATTTACAGACTGGACAATTGAAATGGGGAATAAACTAAATAAAGGAATTTCAGAAAGATTAAAAAAGAAAAATTAATCTGAGGTTGATAAATGAAAATTGTTGTTGATGCAAATATTTTGTTTTCTTTATCAAAAGAATCATCCTCAGCTTCTTCAATTTCACAAAGGTTTAATCTTAAATTATTTGCCCCAAAATTTGCCTTGTTAGAATTGACTAAATATAAAGAAGAATTAATAAAAAAGTCAAAAAGAGATTTTGAATCAATAATATCTGATTTAAAGCAGAGAGTAAGTTTTATTGATGAATCAGAGTATTCTAAATTTCTATCAGAACCGCGGATTAAAGTTTCAGACCCAAAAGATATAACTTATCTCGCATTAGCATTAAAGATAAATTCTCCAATCTGGTCAAATGACCCTCATCTAAAACAGCAATCATCAATAACAGTATTCACAACAGAGGAATTAATAGAAATATTAGGTGAATAAATATCCTAAGAAAACTTTATCACCTTTGGATAGCTAAAGTTTTTCTAATCTGATAGTGCATAAATCAAAGAAGCGAGTCATCTGTTGCATTTGTTTAATTTCAGTTCAAAATCCAGATTACTAAAAAGATATCAAAAATTCAAAGCTCTTCTCTTTATTCTCTTTTATCCGCAGGTTCATACTCTTCTTTTCTTCTCTTTCTCCCACGATACTTTGCAACACCCCATGCACCGACTGCAAAGGCAGCGCCAGTCACCAGCATTGCAATTGTGCCTGGTTCTTGGAGCTAGACTTAAGAACCAAAAGATTTAAATATCATTACGTATTATTACGTAATATGGAAATGATAGGCAGAATAAGCAGAGGAACAAAAATGGATCAGGTTTACATACCTAAAACAAGGCAGGGTCTAAATCCTGGAGATTATGTAGTTATAACTCCTCTTGATAAGAGAATAAATCAAAAAATAAAAGAAAAGCCCTACTTCTACAATGTTAAAAATATCGAGCCGATAAAAATGATTATTATAGACAATATCTTTTCTATAATTGAAAAGAAAATCAAAGATTATGAAAATATTATTATTACCGGATCTTTTTTAGAAACAGGTTCTGATTTCAAAGATGTGGATATTCTTATAATAGAAAAGGGTAAAATTGATAAGAATGAGATAGAAAAAGAACTGGAAAAATATCTTGGAATAAAATCTGACGTCATCCCTCTGGACAATAAAACCCTAATCTCCGGATTAAACTCAGATCCTCTCTATCAAATGATGCTTTCAAAATGTATTTCTAAGAAAAGATTTTTATATAAAATAAAGAATAAAATAAATTACAAGTTGCTGGATTTACATTTACTAAAAAGCAAGAATTTGTTGGATGGTTTTAGTTTAATGAAGGGGAGAGAAAAATATTATTCTATAAGAAATCTTATCTCAATTAAACTTTTTCTGGAAAAAAATAAATTATCTAATGAAATTGTAGATAAAGAGATAGAAAATGCATTTAAAATCAGCATAATTGATATTAAAGAAAATATGATAGACTATCCTAAATTTATTAAAACCTATAAAAAATTATATAACATATTATTCAAAAAAATAATGGATGGAATAAAAAATAAAACAAAAGCAAGTTTAAGCAGCATTTCCAGTCACTGCTTCATACTCTTCTCCAACTCTTTCATATTCTTCTTTTCTGCCATTTCTTAAGCTCTACCTTAATTTTGGAAGCATTCGCTACAGAAATTTTTAATTTCTGTCTCATTCAAAAACCATAAAAGTTTTTGAAGATAACCAAAATATTTAGATTATTTGTTAATGTAGATAATCAAATAAAGGTTTGTAGTAAAAAATAGTGTTTTTATTTTATTTCCAAAGATGAATAAACTTATCTTTAAATCTCACTCAAAATCCTATTAATTGTCTTAAAAAATAAAATTGCATTATCAAAGCTTTCTTTTGCAGGCTCAAGATTTGCTTGAGGCAGTTTTTGGTATGTAAATTCACCTCTTTTGCTTTTTTCCAGCTGGAATATTCCAAGAAGTGTTTCAGCCTTAATCATAATCTCCTCATAAATTCTCAAAAGTTCTATTTTTAAAAATCCTTTTTCAGCTAATTTTTTCAATTCTTCATAAGTTTTTTCATGTTCTTCAGGGGCATAGGTTCTAATTCCATTTCTAAACAAATAAGCTTTTGCAGAATAAAATATGCAATAATAAGCATGAGAAATAACAGCACTATAATATGTTTCTGGCTCTGTTATTTTAAAGACTTCTGACTGAATTTTCACATCCTTGCTTAATGCAAGGATTATTTCAGCTAATTTAAGTTCATTATTTGCTCTTTGCAGATATAAACTATAACTTGAATCCATTCTTCATGCCCTCTTTGATTAACGAATAAAATATTTGGGGATTATAGACTATTAAATGTTTTCTAGCTATCTGCTTTCCCAAATTTTCCTGATCAATTTTTAACATTTCCAAGAATTCTTCTTGAGTTATTGCATGCCCATCAACTTTTAATATTGATTTTGTATTTAATGAATGCAGTACATTTTCTGTTATTTTCTTTTTTCCATCACCAAAAATAAAAACTGCAATATCAATATCAGATTTTTTGGTTTGCTCTCCTGTTGCATAAGAGCCAAAAATAACAATTGAATAAAAAAAGGATTTTAAATTCAAATTTAAGCTTTCTTCAAGCAGATTAAGAGTATATTTTACTTCTTTACCCAAATTTTCATTTATATAAATTTCAAAATAAGAATATACCTTGTTATTATTATGATTAATCAAATAAAGTTTTGATGTCCCTATTTTTCTTTCAATTATCAAATCTTCTTTTAAAAAAGATTTTATTGCATTTTGAATGACAGAATTGGATTTCTCTTTGGATAATTCCCTTATTTCCTTATAAGTGTATTCTCTGAATTCATTTCTTAAGAATACACTCAAAATCTTAAGCTGTTTTTTTGTTATCATTTTTCTGCCCTTTAATTATTTTTTAATTATACCTAATTTAAGGTATAATTATACCTCTTTTTAGGTATATAAATCTTTTGTTTCAGAGAATTATTAAATAGTATCAGATAAGTTTTATTAAAAATAAATTGGAATTTATTTAGTTTAACCAAGTCTAAGCAGAATTGCTTGTCACATCTTCATACTCTTCTTTTCCCTCTTCCTTTCTTCTTCTTCTTCCAAGATATCTATAAATCCCCATGCCTCCAGCAAATAATGCGCCTGTTGCCAACATTGCAATTGTGCCTGGTTATGGAGGTACCGCCAAAAACCAAAAACCAAAATATTTATATACATGTGCATACACATTATTTATGTGTTTAAATATATGGGAGGTTAAAAATGGTAAACATAACCTTATCAATTCCTGAAGAACTTAAAAGTGAAATGGAAGAATTTAAAATAATGAACTGGTCAGAAGTAGCAAGAAGAGCGATAAAATCTAAAATAGAACAGTTAAAAATTTTAGAATCATTTACAAAAGACAGTGAATTGACAAAAGAAGATGCAATAAGATTAGGAAAAAAAGTTAATGAAGCAATATCTAAAAGATATGACTTGTCTAAGGGGTGTAAATAAATGATAGTTGTTGTGGATGCAAATGAATTATTTTCTTTGTTAATAAGAGGAAGTAAAGATTCTGCCGAGATATTATTCTCTAATGAGGTTGAATTGATTGCCCCAGAATTCATATTCCTTGAATTCTCAAACAACAAGGAAGAAATATTAGAAAAAACTCATAGAAATGAAGAGGAATTCTTAGAAGTTTTGTTAATTATTAAAAACAAAATCAAATTAATTCCAGAACAGGAATTTGAAGAATTCTTGGATGAATCGCGTAATTTGTTTCCTCAACATACAAAAGATGTTCCTTATTTGGCATTAGCATTAAAATATAAATGTCCTGTTTGGTCAGAAGAAAAATTACTTAAAAAACAAGATAAAATAGAAATATTAAACACGCAAGAATTAATCAAAAGATTAAGAGAAATATAACTTTATTTTCCTTTCACAATTTCTTCATACTCATCTCTTCCATCTTCCTTTCTTCTGCCTCTTCCAAGATATCTATAAAACCATATGCCCCCGGCAAATAATGCACCTGTCACCAGCATTGCAATTGTGCCTGGCTCTGGAGAGTACCGCCAAAAACCAAAAGTTTTATATACTTACACATCTTTCACATAATACACAGAAAATAAATTTTAAAGGGTTAAAAATGCCAAACATAACTTTATCCATACCAGAAGATTTAAAGAAACAATTAGATGAATTGCCTGAGTTAAATATTTCCGAATCAGTTAGAAGATTTCTAGTTGAAAAAGTTAAAAGAGAACTTTTACTCAATAAATTAGACAAAATGCTAGAAAATTCTGAATTAACAGAAGAGGATTGTCTTAGATTGGGCAATGAAGCAAAAGAGAGGGCTTGGAAAAAATTAAAAAAAGAAGGTTGGTAAATGAAATTTGTAGTTGATACAAATGTGTTAATCTCTTTTTTTAGAGATAATCCCGTAAGATTTATTATAATCAACTCGCAATTATTTAATATTGAATTATATTCTCCAGAACATTGCTGGAAAGAATTATTAAATATAAAATTATCTGTTTCAAAATATTCTAAATTATCTCTTGAAAAAATAGAACTGGTATTTGAAGAGTTAAAAAATTTCATTAATATAATTCCAGATGAGTTAGCAATCTCTTTTAAATCACAAGCAGAAAAATTAATACATGACAAAGATGTTCCAATATTTGCACTTGCATTAAAACTCAACTGCCCAATTTGGTCAAACGAACCTGCATTCAAAGAGCAATCCAAAATAAAAGTATTTAATAATAGAGACATTATAGAATTGCTGCTTTGATTCAAGAAAATTATGTAAAACTCAGAATAAATTAAGTTTAAGCAGAATTGCTTATCACATCTTCAACTTCTTCATACTCATCTTTCCCATCTTCTTTCCTTCTTCCTCTTCCAAGATATCTGTAAACACCAATGCCTCCGACAAATAATGCACCTGTTGCCAGCAGGGCAAGTGTTGATGGTTCTGGAGTGTTAACAGTAGCATCCAGTCTCATTTGAGCATACTCAGTATACAAAGATTCAACCGAAAGGTTTATAAATATATAACCCCTATTATATAACATGGATTATATAATCAAAAGATCAGACTCTAAACTAATAGAAAATGAAAAATACTGGCTCTTAATTTATGGAAGAAGAAAAGTAGGCAAGACATTTTTACTTAGAGAATTATGCAAATTTGATAATTATTTCACAATTAAAAAGGATATTTCTGTAATTTCAAACAATGAAACAATTTCCATAAACAACATGGTTGAAAATGTAAAAAAATTACTTTTAGATAACAAAACCGTTGTTATTGATGAATTCCAAAGGCTTAATGAAAGTACACTTGAAGAATTATCGCTTCTTCACCCAAAAGGAAAATTGATTCTTTCAGGTTCTAGCTTGAGAATTACTAAAAAAATTTTTGAGCCTAAATCACCTTTATTGGGTTTTTTTACTCCTATTAAAATGAGCCTAATTCAGCCTTCTGACATGATTTTAAATTTGCATAAAAAAATCCAGGATGAAAAATTAATAGAAATTTGCACTTTCTTAAGAGAGCCTTGGATAATCCCCAACTATAACGAAGAGGAAACAATTAATTTCATTTACAATATAATCACTAAATCAAAGCAGATAATTACAGGGCTTATAGGTGAAATTTTTACAGAAGAAGAAAGAGAGCTTACTAAAAAATATGAAGCTATATTAAGCCTTATTGGCTCAGGCATCTGGAATACCAAAGAATTAACTTCTATACTTTACTCTAGAAAACTCATACCAGACCCAAGTCCAAACCATATTATACAATATCTAAAAAATTTAGAAGAAATGGAACTTGTAGAAAGCATAAATCTTCATAAAGCTAAGGGAAAATATTACAGGCTTATTTCTCCATTAATGAACATATATTATTATTTAGATAGCAGATATAATATCAGCAGCAGAACAATATCATTGGAAGAAGCTAAGCCAACATTGCAAAAACTCATAAATTTAGAAATACAAAATTTTATAGCAGATTTATTTTCTGAAATCTACGAAGGCAGAAAAGAATATTTTGTTTTAAAAGATAAAGAAGTGGATTTTATCATAACAAAAAGAAATAAGCCTGAAATAATAGGAGAAGTTAAATGGAAAATTATAGACCAAGAAGATATAAACAAATTCATTAAAAATTCAGAGAGGTTAAATGGAAGAAGAGTCTTAATTTGCAAAAATAGCAAAATAAAAAGTGAAAATATTGAAAATATACAGATTATAAACCCAAAAAGCCTGATAGCTTTGGTAGAAGAATTTAAGAAAAAACAAAATAAAATTTCAATTTAAAATTAAGCAGCGTTGCTATTCACTTCTTCATGCCCTTCTCCAACTCTCTCATACTCATCTTTTCTTCCTCTGCCTCTTCCAAGATATCTATAAACACCCATGCCTCCAAGCACTGTAACAGCACCTGTTCCTAATTGTATTCATGTTGATGGTTCTGGAGTTACAACATCTAATCTCATATGAGCATATAAATTCTATTTTAATTTTGGAAGACATTGACCAACAATAACAGGGTTATTGTTCCTATCTTCTCTAACCAAAATTACTCTATTTTTTATTAGCATAAATAATCCGAAGCGAGAAATATTAACAAAAAGTAAGTGCTTTTATTCCATTCATTTTTTCCTTTTTGTTTTCTTCTTTTCATTCTCTAAATCTATCTTTGTATAAACCGCTGATTCTAAATCCTCAAAATAACCATTAATGAGTTGGGCAAATGCCTCTCTCCACATTTGGCTATCTTCCATTTTCAAGCACATCTTAAATAAGGGAAGTTTTTCAACCATATCAAGACGATTTAGATTTCTTGCTTCTAACCAATCCTTCCAAAACTTAATTTCATAAGTTCCTTCTCTGTCACATATTCTTATTTTTTTCTTTTTCATTTTAAAGTTTTTTTCTCCAAAAGCCATTTCCATAAGGGAATGAACCTAATTTTTTAATTTTAGTATATTCGGTTCATCCCATTCTATATATTTAAAATATTTATCTTTATATTCTTTTGAAGGAATATAAATAAATCTCAAGTTATCATATTCATTGACTTTAAAATATGTTTCTCCAGTTAAATAATCAAGTATTTCATTTATTTGTTCAGCTCCGAATGGAACTTTATTTTTTATTAATGCTCTTAACATTTTTATGAATATCTCTGCATAAGAATAATTAGTTACTCTTAATCCATAAAATGGATTTTCATTATAAGGGGGATAAAGATGAATTCCGTGTTGTTTCCAACTAAAGACAATTTCAAATGGATGACCTCCATGAGAATGATTTTTCTGCCAATTTGAAAATTCTTCTTTACTATCTTTATTTTTTATATCAAGCATTCCATCATGTCTTCCATCTGCCCATTTTTTATACATGTCGATTGAAGAGAGATTTTTACATTCTTTAAAAGAAGAATTATAACAAATGCTCGCAGTATTTAGATAATCATTTAATGAAATTTCTTTAGTATTAAGATTTTTCTCTAGATGGTTTCGGTAATCTCTTGCAATCTTTAATTTTTCCTTTTCAGGCATTGTTTTTCCAAGGAGATATTTTCCCTTAATCTTGCCTATTCTGAAATCATAGGAAATTGTTCTTTTAATGAAATTAGGGTTATCATAATATTTCATAAATCTTTTTATGTCATTAAAAATATAAAAAAATTCTTTCTCAATAGCCTCTTTTCCAGAAGATATTTTTAAATTGCCGATAAATAAAATATGCACATAAAAGTTTCTTTTGTATTTTACTATGTTCAGAGGAATTGTAATGAATTTACCTGTTTTTCTTAAGGGTAAATAAAAATCTTCATACTTTTCTTCAAATTTATCACTTGAACTTGGGTAAACCATTTTTAAAATTTCTTTTAATAGATTATATAGTTTGGTATTCTTTAGTTCCATAGCATTAAGATTAGACCTGTCAATAAGATATTCTACTTGGCCTAAAGATAATTTGGGGTGAAACATTGATGTATGGAATAGTTGTTTATTATGTATAGGTATTTTAATTCATCTACTTATTAGGCACCTCAAATTTATAAAGCTTTTGGTGCCTCAAGATTTATATATAAAAGTTCCCTCTTTAAATTATGAAAGTGCAAAAAAGATTTTTAAGAAAATACAAAAATAAAGATTATTATAAGTATATGATAAATATCCCTCCTATGAAACTTAAGGAAGCTGGTTTTGATGAAAACCAGTATGTTGATATAGAAGCAAAAAAAGACAGAATAATCATAAAAAAGAAAAAAGCTAAATAAACCTGAATGATAATAAGATAACTCAACCATCAAATACAATCCTCGAGATACCTCTATTATCGCACGGCAATTAGAAACATTTAAATAGTAATTTTATCTTATAATAG
>JBBSYU010000135.1:0-1375 GCA_038045105.1 Nanobdellota archaeon
CGAAATTAAAACACCAAAAGAATATCCACTTACTAAAGTAAGTGGTTTAATTTCGAACATTACCAAATATATTTAGTAATTCAAGAAATAAATATTAGCATTTGACATTTTCTTGTAAAAATCGTAAACAGGCAATTCTTCTCTTGAAACAATGAAGACTTTTCCTAAACCCTCCCAGAAAGTAAACCAGCCAGCAGGCTGGGAAATAATAAATAAAAAGTCCAATAAAAGCCTGAAAGAACTTGAGTCTACTCTGCCTTTATACTCATATAAAAGTGTGCTTATTACCAGTATCAGAGAACCTATAAAAAACCATTTAATCCCTTCTTTTTTGATTTTTTTTATTTTTTCCTCCTCATCTTTGAATCTTTTTCTAAAATAATCTTTAAGCCTTTTTTTTATTTTTATTTCCTCATGAGATTTCCTTAATTGTGCAGGCATCAAAAGCCTTAATTCAGTAACGCCTTTGGTCTCTCTCACAGCTCTTTTGACTTCTGTCAAAAAATCATCTGAAATTCCCCTTTCCTCATAAGTTCTTGGATCAAAATCAGAGAATATTCCACTATAAGAATGAAGAACAAGGCTTATGTTTCCATGCCTTAAATTTAAAGATTCATTATCGTCTTTTTTTTCTTCAACCTCTTTTATTGCCATAAAACAAGAAAACAAAATAAGTTTATAAAAGTTTGCCTAAAGGATTATAAAAGATTATTTTAGCATCATCAATAACCGAAGATATGTTTTATCTGCGATTGAGAGAGATTGTAGTTTTTATTATATGCTGCCTGCATTTTAATCTACTCACCAACATCTCTTAATTTTTTAAATTTCCAATATTGTTTTTTAGTATCATACATAATTTAGAGTTATGGTTTCTGTTGTTTTTTGAGGGATTGATATTACTCTCCCCTTATATCTCCTGTTTCCCACCAACATTTCTTAAGTTTTATATATTACTGATATTTTATTAGTATCAAAAAAACAATGTGCCACCACATGTCAGAAATCAAAGATTTCTGAGCACCCTAAAAATCTTATGAAAGATTTTTAGTGCATTAAAGTGTGTGGTTTGATTGGCACTTGTTTTTAGGATGCAGGAAATTCTTTTCAGAAAGAATTCTCCTGAACAGAAGAATCCTTACGGATTTTCTGTGCTCCGAAATTAAAACACCAAAAAAATATCCACTTACTAAAGTAAGTGGTTTAATTTCAGACATCATATATTCTTATCAGTTAAGGCATCTGTTGATTAGTGAGTTATCAGTTTTTTTCAGCTATGCTCTTGCCCATCTTAATCATCTCATCTGCATAACTCATCAGTTTTTACATCATGTCAGGATAAATCCTGATTTCCAAAAAATTCTTTCATAAGAAT
>JBBSYU010000136.1:0-1408 GCA_038045105.1 Nanobdellota archaeon
TTGACATTATTTTAAATCTTCCTGTTGATTTTATTGCATTCATTAAAGCTCTTGAAAGATTAATGCCATATAACCAGTCTAGAAAATGCCTTGTTTCTCCTGCAATTGCCTGCCCCCATTCAATTGTTGGATGAGGATTATCATAGGATGTTTGAAGTTCATCTGTTGTTAAAGATGAGAATTTCATTCTTTTTGCATCTTTTTGTCCTGCAATGAATCTCACAATATTATAACCAATAACTTCTCCTTCTGTATCAAAATCTGTTGCAATCACTATTTCACTTGCATTTTTCACTAATTTTTGGATTGTTGAATAATATTTTTTTGTAAAGTCTTTTTTCTTTACTTCAAAATTCGGAAACCAGGCAATGTCAAAAACAGGATAGTCTCTTTGTTTTTTTGTCTGTGAGACAGTAAATAAATGTCCTACTGCGCAGGCAACTACTACTTGTTTTCCATTTCTTTCCAGTTCATAATAAGGAATTCCTGCATCTGATAATTTTCTGTCTTTTCCTCCTGAAAGCGCTGCTGCAATTTTTGAAGCTGCCTGGGGTTTCTCTGTTATTACAAGAACATAACCATCTGATCTCAATTTTTTTGATTCGAGTTTCGCTTCTCCAAAAACTTCTGTTGCATTTGATTTTTTTGTTTTTGATGAATTAGTCTTTGTAGTTCTTGGTTTTTTAGGTTTAATTTCTCTTTTTTGTTTTAATGTTGAACCTAATTTCTCAATTATTTCAATCTCAGATATAGAAGGTTTTGGTTTTACAGGAACTTCAACTGATTGCTTGATTGTTTCTGGATTGAAGATTCCCTGATTTCTTAATTCAATGCTTTGTTTTGTTGGTTTTTTTCTTATTGGCATTTTGGATTTTTTATAGTCTTATTGACTTTTTGGTAATGTGCAATATGATAAGTTATAGCATCTGTTGATTAAAAGAGGGTTTCTGATTCTTAATTTTGATTCTCATCAACATCTTAATCTTTTCTTTCATAACTTCTTAGTTTTTTACATTACTGATATTTATTCTTTGGTAATGTCAATCTATAATCAATTATTTTTGAGTTGATTAAGAGAGTTTGTAGTTGGTTTTTCTTCATAACCCTTGCTCTCACAACCCGATGTCTTATTTATATATCTTACCAATATATATTTTATTTTTGATTAATTTTTATGAATTATATAGTCTAGAGAATTTATAAAATTCTCTATCTTTTCAATTCTAAGCATTAATTTATGAGAATTGAACATATAAAAAGGTTTTTGAAAGAAGATACCATCAACTTCTAGGGATATAATGCTTTTTTTGAACGAATCTCCCTAGAATCATAACTAACATATATTTATTTTAATTTTGATGTCCGAAATTAAACCACTTACTTTAGTAAGTGGATATTCTTTTGGTGT
>JBBSYU010000137.1:0-12196 GCA_038045105.1 Nanobdellota archaeon
AGGGATTACTTTAAATTTATAAGTTATTTAATATTTATTAAGTAAACGACATTGCCTTTTAAGGTGCAGAGGATGTCATAATAATGAAAATAACATGCAAATAATAAGAGTCAGGCTGGTAAATTCAAAAGATGCAAAAGGATGTGAAGAAGCTCCTGTAAAAGTTTTAAAGGCACTTAGGGTTATAGAGTGCAATGAAAAATCCAAGATTATTGAGTATAATAAACTGAATTTAGAGGAAATTCATGTTGATTTGAAAAATATTAATGAGGCAAATCATTTAATTTTTGAAAATAGCAAAGAAGCTTTTGAAAGAAACTTCAAATGTTTTTTTGTTGGGGGAGACCATTCAATAAGTTATCCGATATTAAAGGCATTTAAAAAAATTGAATTAGACCCTCTTTTAATTGTTTTTGATGCTCATGCTGATTGTGAAGATAGAGAGGATAATCATGGATGGCTGAGAAAATTAATTGAAGAGGGGTATGATGGTGATAAAATTATTTTAATTGGAGTAAGAAGTTTTTCAGAGGAAGAAATAAAATTTTTAAAAGAAAATAAAATAACTTTAATTAAAATGGATATCTTGCAGGAAGATTTATCAGGTGTTTGTGATTTAATAATGGAAAGAGCAAGAAAATCAACTGGTTTTTATGTAAGCATTGATATAGACTGCGTTGACCATGCATTTGCACCTGGTGTTTCAAGTCCTGAACCAGGGGGCTTGTCGTCAAGAGATTTGATTTATTTTATTAAAAGACTTGCTTTATTGAATAATTTCAGAGGAGGAGATATTGTTGAGATAAATCCTTCCCTGGATATTCATGGAGTGACTGTGAAATTAGGGGCGAAGCTGTTGGGGGAAATGATTTGAGCTTTCTTTGGTTAGGATTATAGATAGGTAAAGAAACCTCGGAAAGAAAATGAAAGCATAGGGACATGAGCTCTTTTAGAAAAAGACCCAGAAAATAAATTTTCTGGTCCATTCAAAAATAAAATTTTTGAAGTCCTCGGAAAAAACTGATATAAATATTGGTAATATAAAAACTAATGAGTTTTGCAGATTGGAGTAAAAAACTAACTCCAACATTTATGTTGGAGAAGATATTTAGATTAGTTTTTCACTCTAAATCACCAAATCCAAATTAAACTCCACACTTTAGTGTGGAGTACAAATCCGAAGGATTTGGTGATAAGAAGATTAAGAGGTTAGTGAGAGAATGATAAGAATCCACAGAAATAAAGCTTAATTAACAGATGCCATAACTTTCAAAACATATATATTACTAAAAATATTTATTTTAAAATGGCAAGAGCATTTATAGCACTTGAACTTCCGAAGGAAGTTATTGAAGAGATAAAGAAAATACAGAAACTTATTTGGAAAAAGACTCTTTTTACAGGAAAGCTTACTGGAGGAGAGAATCTGCATTTGACACTTAAATTTCTTGGGGAGATTGATGATGATAAACTTAATTTGGTTAAGAAAAGGCTTTCTGAAATAAAAATTGAAAATTTTTATTGTGAGATTGGAGAGGTTGGTGTTTTTTCTAAAAATATTATCAGGATTATTTGGATTAAACTAAATGGAAAGGGAATTTTTCAATTGCAGAAATTGATTGATGAGGTTTTATCAAAACCTCAAACTTTCGCTTTAAGAGGTAAATCTTCAAGTGATGAGAAACTTTCTGATTTATTTAAGAAAGAGGAAAGATTCATGAGCCATATAACAATTGCTCGCGTGAAAAAAGTAGGAGATAAAAAAGGTTTGATTGATTATCTTGCAAGCATTAAGCCGAAGAAATTAAAATTTTTTGTTAAAAATTTTGTTTTAAAAAAATCAGAATTGCTTCCTGAAGGGCCGGTTTATGAGGATATAGAAGAATATGGGTTAGATTAATATTTTGTTTTAGGAAGTTAAATCTTTTCAAACTTTGTTTAAGAAAAGATTATTTTATTATGGTAAGTGCAATAATCAGATAGTTAAGAGTGAGATGCAAAAGCGATTGATGAATTGTTTACATAACTATCTAAAATTACAAACTACCGATAGAATAAAAAATTATTTTGACAAATGTCAAATAATTTTAGAAGAGTAAATAAATTCTGAATTAAAATATGCCTAAGAACTGAAAAATAAATACCTTAATAGGAAGGTATTGGATATTTATATACTTATGCAATCTTATCTACTATTTTGCAGTATAGATTTGCTTATAAGTTAAAAAAGACATATTATATTTTAATGGATGGACAAACTTCATTAAAAAATGGCAAATTTATCTCAGGGTGATTTTGATTATAGATGGGCGACTACTGATGCTTGTGATGAGTTGATTAATAGTTTAATTGCAGATATTGATGCAAATCCTGGGAAATATTCTGGAAAAACAATTTTGTTTTATGGAAATCTTGGCTCTCTTCTTTATTGCGAAGTTTCTTTGAGAGCATTGATTAGAAAAAGAGGAATTTCTGGATTAGAAATTAAAAGTGGAAATGAAGAAAATGGAGCTGATTTTAGTTTTGATGTTGGAAAACATGTAAGAGAATATCTTGCAAAAATGGGTTTAATAATTTAAAATATCCTTAAAACTTTTGCTCTGATTTTTTAAAACTTCTTTTAATTCTTCTTCTGTTGCATTGAAAACATTTGATAAGGTTTTGAATTTTTTTATGAGGAGCTCTGCTTTTTTTGGGCCTATGTTTGGAAATGCTTCTAAAATGTATTGTTTTTGCTCTTGTTTGGTTTTTGGAATTCTGCTGTGCAGAGAAAAAAGAGTTTTTGGTTTTAATTGCTGTTTTGCTAATGTTATTAAGTAATTTGCCGTATCTTGGTAATTTGTGGTGAAAATTATGTTTGTATTGTAATTTGAAATTATTGAAAGAATAAAGCCTCTTATTGAGTTTGGATGAAGATTATTATCTTTTTCAAAGATAGAAGATATTTGTCCTTCAATAATCAGTAATCTCTGATTATACTGTTGCATCTGGTTTAATTGTTCAATCAATCTTCTGTTTATCATTGAAGAAATAAAATCACTTGTTGTTTTTCTTTCAATTATTGTATTCCCTATAAGATAATCACCTATTTTTAAGTTAGTAATTTCTAATTCAACATCTTCATTTGATTTTAATTCTGCCAATATCATTGAATCTTTTTCATGGATATCTGCAATTATTCTTGGTTTGATTTTTTGCTTGTTTTTGGATTTTCTTACTAGTTTTTGAAAAATGTTGTGGAACATTCATAAGGCACCAAGATTCCTTGAACTCAAGCTTTCATTTCTTTATTTATTTTATTACTAAAATGAAAACTCTCGGTGCAACCTCCTTCAAAATAGGATTTATCTAATTAATATATCTTGTAGGTTTATAGATTAATTACTAAGTAGTAACAATATAGAAAGATTTATAAACCTCAATTTTCTAAAGAAGTTATGGCAAATGAATCGGTTAAATTAATACCAAGAGAAATTAAAGAAGCAGGTTTTCCTGAAGCTAGATTTCTTTCTGAAGAAGAACATGCAAGATATAAAGAAGCCAAAGGTTTTTCAGGAAAAGCAGCAGATTCTTTAAAAGTTGGAAGAAATGGTTCAAATTTATGGGAAGTTCTTTTATTAAATCAAATTGGAATAAGAACAGGAACCATTCCAGAAATTGAATTAGCATATGAAAATGGATTACCTTTACAAGGGCATTATGAGGATGGAACCGAAGTTGTTTTGAGAAGCGCAGGTGATTCTTATAAACCAAATGATTATTTAGCAAGAAATTTAGCTGAAATGTTAGGTATTATGGAATTTGGCAACCCTTTAGTTGTTAAAGGATTGGAAGTTGTTGCAGATAATAAATCACAATATGGTTTAAGCTTTAAAAAAACAGATAAAACACAGGTTATTGAAGTTCCTGATTTAAACCATAAAAATCATCAGAGAAAATTTTCAAGAATAAATCCTGATTATTCTATTGCATTTGATGATAATGGAACCAGAACTTTATGGACAAGAGATAATGGTATTTCCAGGTTGTACTTGCTCAGGGACTTGGACTTGGATTCCAGGGGCGAGTATTTGGCGGGCTCGAACGACGATGGCAGGGTGGTGGTTGTAGATAGCGCCGAAGGCGCGCAAAAAAATATTGAAGGTTATCTTGCTCAACTTAAAACTGAAAAAGAGAGACAATTAGCTGAAGTTGAAAGAAAATATGGCGATGCAATGAGAGTTTTCAAAGGCAATTAAGTTTAAATTATATTAGGTGATTATTAAATTCCTAGCTTTTGTTCTTATAGAACCTTGCTAGGCCACAAGCCGATTAATAGAGCTCTTTTAGAAAAAGACCTCGGAGAAAAACTAACAAGGTTTTCTTTATGAGAGTCATAAAATTCAAATTCGACATTAAGTAAAAATTGTTTTAAATAATCTTGAAATATGAAGGATTGGTGATTTACTTTTAATTAATTGGCTAACATTTCCAGGTTGTACTTGAACAGGAACTTGGACTTGAATTCCAGGAACGAGAATTTGGCGAACTCGAACGACAATGGCAGAATGGCTTAGAAAGGCTAGGATTTCAATATATGAAAACCTATAAAAATCTTTATTTACAGATTTGTGATATTCATAATTTACTTCTTGCTTGGAGAAAAGCAAGAAAAGAAAAGACTAAAAAAGAATATGTCATTGAATTTGAAAAAGATGTTATCGGAAATTTATTTCAATTACAAAAAGAATTAATTGAACAAACTTATTCTCCAAAACCTCTTATAACTTTTATTTTACGAGACCCAAAAACTAGAAAGATTTCTAAATCTGCATTTAGAGATAGGATTATTCATCATGCAATTATTAGGGTTATTGAACCAATTTTTGATAAAACTTTTATATATGACTCTTGTGCAAATAGAAAGGGAAAAGGAAACCTATTTGCAATAAAAAGATTCTATTTATTTGTTAAAAAAGTTTCAAAAAATGGAAAGATAAATGGATGGTTTGATAATAATCAAATAAAAGGATATTGTTTTAAGGCGGATGTTAAGCATTATTTTGAAAAAGTTAATCATGAAATTTTATTAAATATCCTAAAAAGAAAGATAAATGATGAGAAAGTTATTTGGTTGATTGAAAAGATATTGAGAAATAGTGCGATTGGGGGGGGCGAACTGAAGAAGGAATGCCCCTTGGTAATCTAACATCTCAATTCTTTGCTAATGTTTATTTAAATGAATTAGATTATTTTGTAAAGCATAAATTAAAAGCAAAATATTATATTAGATATGTTGATGATTTTATTATTTTACATAGCTCAAAAAAACAACTTGAAATTTGGAAGGAAGAAATTAGTAAATTTTTAGGAGATAAGTTAAAATTAGAATTGCATCCTGAAAAATCAAAAATAATTTCTCTTTCAAAAGGAATAGATTTTGTTGGATTTAGAAATTTTTATTATTATAAATTATTAAGAAAAAGAAATGTTTGTGGTATAAGACATAAGATTAAAATGTTAAAAAGGAATAAAATCTCTTATGAAAAATTTATTGAGAGTTTTCAAGGCTGGGAAGCATATGCAAAATGGGCTGATAGTTATTGCTTATTAGATAAATTAATCAAGGAGATAATATAAATCAGGAATATTCTTTAAAATAATTTTTTTTGTTCTTCCTTTTTATCTTCTGTATCATCCTCTTCTTCTTCCTCTTTATTGTTTTCTATATCCTCTTCTTCATTGTTAAATCTTTTTCCATTATCCATGTCGCTTTTTATTGATTCTATTGATTTATACATTCTTTTTTCTTTTGCTCTGCTGGCATAATGGAATATTTCATCCAGCGTATTTCTTGTGAGGAGGATGATAAGTTTTCCTTTCATTAATCTCGCTGTTCTTCCTGCTCTTTGAATTTTCCTGATTGCGCTTGGAATCGGCTCGTAGAAAATAACTGCATTTACTTCTGGGATGTCCAAGCCTTCTTCACCGATTGAGGTTGCGCAAATTACATTTATTTTTCCCTGCCCAAACTCATCCATTATCTCTCCCTGTTCTTTCTGGGATAATCCTGGATTATCTTTTCCTTTTCCTTTTGCCTGCCCGACAAAAACCTTTGCATTGATTCCTGCTATTTCATTCAGAGTTTTGCAGATTTTTATTACAGTATCTCTGTATTGAGAAAAAACAATTGTTTTGTTTTTTGGATTTTGTTTTATTGATTCTTGGACGATTTCTTTTAATTCTAATAATTTTGGGTGTTCTATGTTTTTTGCAAGTAATTCATTTACTTTTATGTATGCGGAATTAAACTCTGGATTTTTTGTTATTTGTTTTACTGCTTTTGATTTGTTTTGGGATGCTTGTTCAAAAAGAGATTTAATATAATTTACAGATGTGTGCAGGGTTTGGGTTTCTAAAAGCTCTATTAAATGAGAGAGTTTTATTGCCTGGGCTGCTGCACTTACTCCTGAAAGGGTGTTGAAATTTCTATTTCCCTTTAATATGCTTGACATCAGACCTGACTGAAGTTTGAGTATGTTAAATTTTGTTGGAGGTGCAAATAAAAGTTTTCTGTTTTTTAATTCATCAACTTTCTTTTGATACATTTTTCTTATTATGTCTGTTATTGCTTTGAATTCAGCTGGAAATTCCAAATTAATTATTTTGAATTCTAGTTCTTGCAAATATTCTTTTACATCATCACTCTCTCTTGTTCTTAATTCAATTGTTTCTATTCCTAAATTTTTTGCAATCTGCTCTATTGTTGTTTTGTCGGTTCCTGGTGATGCTGTTAAACCTAAAATCCTCTGATTTTTAGCTTGTTCTTTGTATTTCTGTGCAACATAGGTATAGGAATAATTCTTCAAACAACGATGAACTTCATCCTCCACTAATAAACTCACTTCCTCCAATGTGTAGAGATTATTCCTTAAATCATTTGAAACACATTGAGGGGTACTAAAGACTATATCTGATTTTTCCCATAATTCTTTTCTTTTTTCAGCATCTATTTTTCCTGTGAATAATGTTAATTCTGCAAATAATTCTGGAAGATGTTTTTTAAAATAAGCAAGATGCTGTTCTGCCAGAGGGCGTGTTGGAGCAAGAAAAAGAGTTTTTGAAGCTGGAAATTTCTTTTGAGTGTAAATTGAGAGCATTAATGCAATAAGAGTTTTTCCAATTCCTGTTGGAAGAACTACCAGGCAGTTTTTATCTTTGCAAGATTCATAAATTTCCTGCTGATATTTTCTTGGTTTTATTGTTTTGAGAACTTTGTCTGGCATGTATTTATAATAAATAAAAACTTATTAAAAGTTATGTAACACCTTTTATATAGTTAAAACTAAAAACTTTTTGGTAATGTGATAACTTTGATAAGATGTTGGTGAGAAGATTAAAATGAGAATCAGAAGCTTTCTATAAAATAACAGATGTAACATATCCTAAATCATGCATGATACCAAAAATATTGGTAATGTTATGTATTAATCAGTTTTGCAGATGAGATGATTTAAGAGAAGGATTAGGTTGGATAATTGATAAAATATATCTATACTTCTTTATTAATTAAATAATGAACAATAAACTCCTTTTAATAATATCTTTTATGGTTTTTATAATTGGAATAATTATTCTTTTTCTGATATATCTGAATTTAGACATTAAATTAATCAAGATTAGCGAGATTGATAATGCTGAATTGAATTTAAAGGTTAAAGTTGTCGGAGAGGTTGTTAAGATAACTAACTATAAAACCGGATTTCAATTATTAGAGGTTAGAGATGATTCTGGAAATATCAATGTTTTTGTTGAGAATGAGAAGAAGACGGGTTTAAATAAGTTGGATAAGATTATTGTTGCTGGAAAGGTTTCTGAATATAAAGATAACCTGCAGATAGTTGCTGAAAAAATAAACAGGTTGAATTTGAATTAATAAATCTCGGAATTATTGATATTATTCAGTTATGGCATCTGCTGTTTCTAGAGAGCATTTATTCATTTTCTTAATATTCTCATGAACATCTCTCAAGATAGTTATATTACCAATATAAAAAAGATTTTTTCAAAACCTCTTTGCCCTTATTGTTTCTCTTAACCAATCCTGCCAGAGAGGAAAAACTCTTTCTCCGAGAGGAATGCCTATTTCCTCCTGGACATCTTTTGAAAACTGATGAAACATATTATTGGAAATAGAGTTAAATGGAGCTTCCAGTATAATTGGCATGTTTAATTTTATTGATGTATCAACTATTTCTTGTTTTATTTTTCCCCTTAAAATTATATTGTCATAGACAGCATCCCAATCTCCTGCCCAACCTTTTACACCTGCTGCAATATCTTTTATTATTTCAGAATCTCCATTAATAAGTTCTTCTGTTGGTTCTAGCTCATCATTTTTAATATTATATTTTAGCAAATTGACAAATCCCCCTTCTTCTTCAGGATCTTTTAGCCAGTGTTTTCTTACTTCTGTCAGCTGAAGAATTCTTCTTACTGATCTAAGTCCGTCAGGAGTTTTAATTGGATTTGAAATAATTACACAATCAGTTGCTTTAAAACTTGTAACAGGAACTTCTAAATCATTAACAACTCTATCAAAAACTCCATAAGGAGAGGCTCCATGAATTGTTCCTGCAACAACATTTGCAAGAGCACCAACCCTCATTGCCTCATACAATGCTTTTGCTTCCAGGCTTCTTACTTCTCCAACTATCAGGCTGCTGTCTCCAAGTCTAAGGCTGGTTCTTATTCCTTCATCAGCACCAATTTCTGTGCTTGTTTTTAACAAGCTGCTTCTAACTTTCATTCTTACAATATCATATTTTAGTTTTCTTATTGCTTCTACAGGGAGCTCAAGAGTGTCTTCCAGCACTATAATTCTGTATTTTGGCATTATCTCCAGCATTAAACTTCCCAGGAGAGAGGTTTTTCCGCTGGATCTTGTTCCTGCAACCAGAAGTGTTCTTGCTCCGTCTATAAGGAAACTAAAAAGTCCTGCTGAAAAACTATTAATCATTTTATTTTTTATAAACAAAGGCAGTGTCCAGGGATCTTCCCTATGCCTTCTTATTGCATAAGCCAGTCCATTTGGAGAAAGTGGCTGATGAATAACTGCAATTCTTGCTCTTATATTTCCTAATGTTAAATCAGTATCTAAGATTGGATTTGCTTCATCCAATGGTCTGCCTGAAATCATTCTGAATTTTGCTGCCCAGGAATCTCCATCTTCCTTGCTTGGAATTATATTTGTAATACATTCCTCAAATTCCTGATGCCTTAGGAAAACAGGGTTCATTGAAATAGGAGCATTTAAAACAACATCTTGAAGATTTTTATCCTGCAATAGAATTTCTATTAAACCAAATCCTATTGTATGCCTGACAAGAATTGTTGCCAGCCTGTTGATTTCATTATAATCAAGAGTTATTTTTTTAGTTTCGCTTAAATCCCTTATCAAATCCCTTGAAACATTGAAAAAAACCTGCCTTGTTTTTTCAGGGTCTGTGAATTCTTCTGCTTTTGGCTGGTGTTCAATAAGAACATTTCTTGCAAGATTCAGCAGGTTTTGTTTTTCTTCATCCAGAGAATATTCAGGAGGCATTAGATGATAGATATATTTTGCATCTTCTTTTCTTTTCAAGATTGTTACAATTGATTTGTCATAACCTTCTCCAATTTCATATTGAAAAACCATTTCAGCATCACTTGGAAGAGTAGAGACTAATTTCGTGAAAGTAAAATTAGGAATAATATCTGCTCTTAAAATCTTGCTGTAGATTTCTCTTTTTCCAAAATTATAATCTGAAAAATATCTTTCTGTCTGTTTTATTATCTGGGTGTTTTGCAAGAGAGACTTGAATTTTTCTAATAATCTTATGTAAGTTAGCTGGTCTGTTTTTAGATTTTCAGGAGTTGTTCCAAGATTTGTTTTTTCCTGTTTTATAAATCTTTCTAATTCAAAGGAACAAGCAATAGGATCTCTTTTTAGTATCATCAGAAGATAACTGACATCATTATGCCTCTGGCTTAAATATTGAGAGCCAAAAATAGAAAGCTTTATTGGAGAAAGTATTTTTTCCTGTTTTTCAAGATAGGTATGGAGATTTGCAATCTCCTGAACCATGAAAACCTCTGAAGAACCATAATTATAATTTCTCTGCTGCACAAAAATAATCCTTGAAACATTCGGAGTTTCAATCAGATAATCAATTGTTCTTGCCATTACATCTGGATTTTCAGCAAGATTTGGAACAAAAGGAGCTCCAAGATAATTAACATACAATACCTGATTTCCCTCTTCTCTTACAACTTCATAGGAATACAAAGGAGTGTTTGGCTTGAATAGCATTTTTATCACCTTTCTTTATAAATAAATAATTTAAGATATTAAAAGTTATGTGTGGTGAAAGAGAATTGGAAATTGAGATAACTTAGATAACCTAACAATTTTAAATCTTCAATTCTTATGAATTGAATGAGTTAAAGGTTTTGTCATGCAAAAACCTTTAAACCCTTTCTTCATTATATTGATATAAAAAAATATAAAAAGAGAATATGGAACAACAGTCAGAGCCTGTAAGCATGCTTCTTGCAGAGTTTGCTACAAGGTTAAATGAAATTGAAGAGAAACAAAGACTAGCCAAGGACAGGATATTATTAATCGGAGAGAATCTTGTTTCATCAAAAGAAGAATATGGCAAGGAGATTTTGGAATTTAAAAGACAAATTAATGAGATGAGTTCTGACATAAAATCAATGAAACAATTGAATAAGAGAATAATAAGCGAGATGGATAATTTTGCAAGAAAATCAGAATTAGAAATATTATCAAGGCAGGCTAAGATGTTCCAGCCTCTGGAATTTGCAAGAATAGATGATGTGAGAAAAATAGTTCATGAAGAAATTTCAAGGCATAGAAAATAGATTTAATATAAAAAAATCCACATCATTTATGAGGTGGTAAATATTGGTAATATGAAAAACTGATGAGCTGCGCAGATGAGAGGATTGAGATGAGTAAGAGGTAACTACAATAATCTTAGTCAATTAATTAACCAACCCTCAAATCAGTTATGATTCCAAAAAATTGTCAATGATTTAAAAAACTTGAATAGCAATAAATATAAAAACAAAAAAATACAGGTATTAATATGGCTGTTTTAGAAAGAGTGATGCAAATGAAACAAGAAGGAGTTACAGAGCCTGAGATAATTGGGGCTTTAAGGCAGGAAGGTGTTTCTCCCCTCGAGATAAATGAAGCTCTTTCACAAGCTAAAATAAAATCAGCTCTTGATTCTAATCCTGAAAGTTCTATGGGTATGGAAGGAAATTTTGAGATGGGCAGGAGTCAGTTTGGTTCAATGGAACAAAGCATGATGCAGCCTCAGGAAAACATGGAATATGGTGGTGCGCAGCCTCAGGGATATATGAATTCTCTTCCAGAAGGAGGTTTTGAAACAGGGGAAGAAGGAGAAGGATTTCAGGAATTTCAAAATTATTCTCCCGAGGTACAAGGATATCCTGAATATCAGCCAAGACCTGCAATTGACATTGAAACTATCAATGAAATATGCGAACAAACCTTTGAAGAGAAGACTGAAAAATTGAAAAAAGAAATTTCTTCATTTTCCAAATTTAAGGAAGAAATAAATTTTGAAGTTCAGAAGATTAGCGAGAGATTAAAAAAAATGGAAAATAGTTTTAATGAGATTCAGATGTCTATTTTGAGGAGAGTTGGTGATTATGGAGAAGATATAAAAAATATATCAAGGGAAATGCATGCAACACAGGAATCTTTTTCTAAAATGATTAATCCTGTTATAGATAAGGCAAGAGGGGCGCATAGTTCTGGAAGTTCAGGCGAAACTGGAAACACGGAGGAATCTCATGAACATTCAACACATCACACTCATCCGCATGCTTCTCATACAGGAGATCATGCTTCTGCAACACATCACACGCCACATTCTGCGCATAAAAAACACAAGCCTGGTTTTGAGAGCTATTTGAGATAAATTTAGAATATTGGAAATGTATAATCTGATAAGTTATGAAGATGATTGACTAGGAGGTTTATGAGGAGATTAAGAGGAGGATTAGATGCTCTCGCTTAAACAACTGATGCAACATATCTTAAATTATAGATGATACTGATGAAAGTATTAGATGATATGAGAATTCTAGACCGAAAAATAGATTAAAGCCAAAGCTTTAA
>JBBSYU010000138.1:0-4739 GCA_038045105.1 Nanobdellota archaeon
AAGCTTTGGCTTTAATCTATTTTTCGGTCTAGAATTCTCATATCATCTGATATATCTATTGGTATCTTCCCTAATCTGATATATGAGGCATCTGTTCATCAAGCGAGATTGTAGTTGCTGTTGCCTAGATGAATTTATGCATCTACTCATCTAACATAACTTAATCCCCTCATAAACATATCTTAAATCTTTACATTATTGATATCATTTAGTTTTCAATATCAATAAATCTTATATACCCTATAGGGTTTTAAACTTTACCATGAAAATACTGGTTATTAAACTTGGGGCAAAAGGAGATGTAGTAAGGACTCTTCCTGTTTTAATTGCATTAAAAAATAAATATCCTGATTCTGAAACAACTTGGATAACTAAAAAAGAATCATTGGATATTGTTAAATCAAGCCCGTATGTAAATTCTGTTTATTCAATTCCTGTTTATGTTAATGCAAAATTTGACATTCTTTATAACTTTGATATTGAAAAACAAGCAAGCGATATTGCAATAAAAACAAAAGCAGATAAAAAATTTGGTTTTTATTGCAAGGGTGATTATCCTGCATCCTTTAATCCATCTTCTGAATATTATTTAAACACATTGTTTGATGATGAATTAAAAAAAACAAATAAAAAAACCTATCAGCAGATGATGTTTGAAGCAGCAGAACTTCCCTATAATAAAGAGCATCACTCATTATATTTGGATGAAAAAGATAAAAATTATGCAAGAGATTTTATAGAAAATAACAAAATTAATATAGATAGATTAATAGGAATTCATTTAGGGGCATCTTCAAGATGGCCTTCTAAAACATGGCATGAAGATAAAATAAAAGAGTTTATTATTAAAGCAAAGCAAAGAGATTATGAGATTCTTTTGTTTGGAGGCCCAAACGAGGCTGATAAACACACAAGATTGTCTGAAGAACTTGAAAAACAAGGAATAGAGATTTATAGAAATAATCCTTATAATTCTGATAAAGAATTTATTTCATTAGTTAATATTTGCAGATATATGATATGTTCTGATAGTTTCTCACTGCATGTTGCTCTGGCTTTAAAAAAACCAACAATAGGGCTCTTCTTTTGCACACCTCCTGATGAAGTTGAAGATTACGGTGTATTGAGAAAGATAGTTTCTCCAATGCTTTATGAATTTTTCCCAGAAAAAATGGACCAGTATTCAGAAGAACTTGTAAAAAGCATTTCAGCTGATGAGGTTCTAAATGCAATAGGGGAGATGGATAATCAATTTCTATAAAATGGAAAAAGAAAATCTGAAAATTGCATTAATATCCCTGCAGAAAGATGCAGAAAGAGTCCCTCCTGTTGGATTAATTTATCTTGCAACATACCTGAGGGATATTATTGGAATAAACAATAATAATCTGCTAATACTCGACAGCAATTATTCAGATATAGAAAATGAGCTTGAAAAATTTTCTCCAAATATAATAGGTTTTACATCAATGACTGTTGATTATGGAAAAGTAATAGAATTTGCAAAAAAAATTAAGCCAAAATACAATATTCCATTTATACTCGGAGGAGTTCATATCTCTACACTGCCTTTTTCTTTAAATAAAGTTTTTGATATTGGCGTGATAGGAGAAGGAGAGAAAACTCTTGGGGAATTAATAAATATCTATATTAAGAAACATTTTTTTGCTGAAAAAAATATTCAAAAGATAAATGGCTTGGTTTTCTTTGACAAAGATAAACTAAAAATGACTCCTATGAGAGAGCCAATTAAAAATCTCGATGAATTGCCTCTCCCTGATTTTAAATTTGTCAGCAGAAATTATTTTAGAAAAGAAGAAATCCCTTCAATATCTGATATTGGAATTAAATGTTATTTAATATCTTCAAGAGGTTGCCCCTACAGATGTGTTTTTTGTTCAACCTCTCATTTTTGGGGAAAAATGAGATTTTACTCTCCAGACTATACAGCAAGAATTGTAAAAAAATTCATAGAAGATTTTAATTCTGATTATGTAAAAGTTCTAGATGACTTGTTTACAATAAGCACCCAGAGGTTGAGGGAATTAAAAAAGTCTTTTGAAAAATATGGGGTAATGGAAAAAATAAAAGCAATAGAATGCCAGCCAAGAGCTAATCTTATGAATGATGAGTTATGCATTGCTATGAAAGAGTTAAAAATAAAAGTATTGAATTTTGGTTTTGAATCAGGCTCTGACAAGATGCTGAAATGGCTGAAAAAAGAAAGTGTTACAGTTGAAATGAACAGAAATGCAATTCTTTTATGCAAAAAATATGGTTTTTATGCATATGGCAGTTTAATCTATGGCTCTCCTAGAGAGACAATAGAAGACATGGAAAAAACAAATGAATTCATAGATTTTGCAATAAAAAATAATGCAAGATATATGTGGAGTTTTATTGCAACACCTTTTCCAAATACTCTTTTTTGGGATATTGCTTTAAACAGAGGAAAAGTAACCAATAGCATGGATTGGAATTTGCTAAGCCATCATAATATAGATAATCCCCTATTGCTGGATGAAAACATTGACAAGGAAGAATTTAAAAAGGTTTTTCTCAAGGGAAGAAAAAAATTAGTAGGACTCAAGATAAAGCTGATAATGGATTTCATAATTAAAAATCCTCTTAAAACTCCAAAAATGGTTTTAAATGAACCTCTTTATTATATTCCAAGAATTATCAAGCAGGTGTTTAAGCAGTAAAAATTGTTTAAAATGTATTAGTAATGTAAAAACTTATGAGCTGCGCAGATGAGTTGAGAAGTTATGAATCATGCCTCCCTTAATCAACAGACACTTTAACAGGGTGTACCATTACAAATATATCCCTAATGTATAAACCTAATAAGTTAGGCATGAGACAAATAAATCAATTATGAGAGGTTTACATAACTTATCATATTGACATTACCGATACATTATTCATAAACTAAATAATTACAATCAAGGCAAATAAATAAAAACCCTTCTGTCTAAGATTAATAATGGAAAGTTCTGAAAATCCTGAAGAAAGGCTAAGCAAAAAAAAAGAAAAAATAATTAACTGGCTGAAAAACCCATATAATTTAACATTGGCAATTGTGTTTATATCAATAATTCTTCTTCGTTTCTATTATTTTTGGATGACTAAAAATCAGCCAGTCTGGTGGGATGAATCAGAATACTTGTCAGCAGCAAAAAACTATGCAGGAATTGTGGATTTTAAACTTGCAAGCCTAAGGCTTCCTGGGCTGTCTCTTTTAGTGTCTATATTTTATATTCTGGGAATTAATCAAGAGCCTGTAATTAGATTTTTTATATGTTTTATGCCCTCTATTATTTTAATTTTTACATTTTATTTTTTAATAAAGGAGATGTATCCTGACAAAAAAATTGCATTAATATCCACAATTATCCTAGGAGTTTTATGGGAAAATCTTTTTTATAGCAATAGATTTCAGACTGAAAATATTTCTGTAATTTTTGAATTTATTGCACTATTAATTTTCTTTAAGTTTTATGTTAAAAAAGAAAAATCTGGAATAAAAACCCTAGCTCTTTCATTATCAGGAGTTTTGTTATTTTCAGTATTGTCTGTTTTAATAAGGCCCGGAAGTATAACTTTTTTGCCATCTGTTTTTCTTTTTTTTATAATAATAAACCAGTCATTTATAACGTCTGGAAGAAATAAAACACTTTCTTATGTTCTTATAACTCTCTTTGTGATTTTATCAATCCTTGTCTTGTTTAATCTAAAATCAATACCTATCATAAGTGGTAATTATCATCCAGATTGGAAAATAAATTGGTCTAGTTTAACTATTTTTAATGGTTATTTTGAGTCTGTAGTTCCAAATATTCCGGCTGTTTTTTTATATGCTTTTTTGTTAGGGTTGATTTTAGCATTATTTAATGTTTTTGTGTTAATTGACAGGATAAAGGATATTCATAGAGATAACAATCATATGAACTTTAAATCAGATATATTCAATCTATTCTTACTTTTTTCAGTTTTGTTTGCATTTATCTTTTTAATAAGAGCTCCTGCAATAGAATTCAGATGGTTTTTTATGGCTCTGCCACCAATATTAGTGTTTACCAGCAGGGGAGTAATAGGTTTTTCAGAATTTATTGGTGATTTTATTAAAAACAAGAAAGTTACAATTATGATAATTTTTTTGATAGTTTCTCTAGGCGTTTATAATCAGGTAGTTCATGCTGATAACATAATAAAACTTAAATTAGATTCCTATTCTCAAGTTAGAGAAGCAGGACTTTGGATAAAGCAGAATTCAGAGCCCAAAGATATAGTTGTGAGTGCTTCATTGCCACAAAATACTTTTTATTCAGAAAGAAAAACAATTACTTTTAATGATCCATTAAATCCCTTTGCATCAAATGTTCTGACTGAAGAAGAATTTATGAAAGTTTTAAAAAATATGACTCCAAGATATTACATTGTCTCAATTTTTGAGTCAAGCATGCCGCAATGGACTTATGAATTGCCAGAAAAAAATAAAGATGCACTTGCTCCTGTTCAGGCATATTTTGCAGATGCAGAAAAAAAACAAGCAGTACTTGTAATTTATGAATTTAATGGATATGATTTTTCTAAACTTTCAATTCAATCAAATAACACAAATCTTTAAAAATCTTGAATTTTATTATCAAATAAGGAGGCATTATTATGATTTAAAATATTGGTAATATCAAAAAAACAATGTGCCACCACACACTAAAGTGTGTGGTTTGATTGGC
>JBBSYU010000139.1:0-1103 GCA_038045105.1 Nanobdellota archaeon
AGTGTGATGGAGTTAGTCAGTCGTAGCGTAGGTCATGCCCGCAGGCATTAACTTGTTAAAAAGTATCTAATATAAAAGAGCAGTTTTTTATCTGTATATTATTAAGCAAGCTATTAAACAAGCTCATAAATTTTTTGTTCAAATCCATACATATCTAATGGACTTGGATGTGCTTTTCTTAATTCCTCTGCTTCGGTATTTTTTTCTGCAGACATAAGCACATCTATAACATCAGGAACATATGAAAATCTCATTCCTTTGGGAATGTTTAATCCATCACCAACAGCTTTTTTCATTTGCATATATGTAAATATAGTTGGAACAACCAATCCCACTAGCCCTCTTCTAACACTTTCTGGAGAATCTGTGTCTGTACTAATTCCTGTTACTCTAATTTTTTGCCATCTTCCTTCAAAAAATGTCCCTGCATGCTCTAATCCCCATGGAGCCATAACATTCTTTGAACCCATAATTGCTATTGTTGGTGTTGGCATTTTTTTATAAAAAATGGATGTTATTTAAAGATTATCATGTTAGAAAATATAATATGAACCTACGCAGGGTCGAACTCGTAGGAGTTCGGTGTGAATAATCTGTTTATTCAGCAGGCTTTTCCTCTTTCTTGATTAATTCAGAGAATTTCTTATGCCCTTCTTTTTTAACTACCATATTAATCTGGGATGTTTTTGCTGAGATTTCTTCTCCTCTTAGTGTTTTCTTAAGCCTTATTCCTTTTCTTTTGTCTTTCATTCCAAAGCCAAATTTTAGCAATTTCCTGTGATAAGTGCTTCCTTCCAATCCTTTTGCGCCAGGTATTCCTGCAATATCACTTGTTCCTTTTATTTCAAGTTTATAACCTTTTAAATCATCAGAAATTTCATCTCCTTCAAGCTCTTCACCTATTTTCTTTCCAATCAGAACTTCGTTTTCTGATTCTAATTTATATGTTTTTCCTTTTTCTGATATGTTTATTTTGAATGGCATGAATATTAATTGATGTTTAATAAATAATGATAAGAAGATGGGTTTTTAAAGATTTGCAAGCAAAAAGCTTTGCGTACATATTATTTAATTTTATTAAAATAAGATAATCTTGCTCTATT
>JBBSYU010000140.1:0-3795 GCA_038045105.1 Nanobdellota archaeon
GATGTTTTTAAATTCTATAATTCTAGAGAGAAGAAGAATTAGTACGCAAAGCTAACATCAACACAAGCTTTTTAAACACCCTATTTCTATTGTTTTTAAGAGAATGGTGTTAGTGGATAGCTAGACTATCTTAAATGACCTATGAGCACTAAGAAACCTAAATAATTCTTAGATGCCTGTATTAATATCAAAAAAACAATGTGCCACCACACATAAAGTGCGTGGTTTGATTGGCACTTGTTTTTAGGATGCTCCGAAATTAAAAACACCAAAAGAATATCCACTTACTAAAGTAAGTGGTTTAATTTCGGACATGATAAATATTGGTAATGTAAAATTAAGACAATGAGGGTGAGTAGAGTAAGTGAGAGAAACAATCTCAAACCTAAACAACCTCTAACCTAAACTTCGGATATTCAAATACCAACCTATAACATGATAAAACGAAAACAATTAAGAACACATGGGAAAATAAAACTTAGTCATTACTTTCAGGAATTTGAAAAAGGAGATAAAGTAACTGTTATCAGAGAACTTGCTGTTCAGCCTAAATTTCCAAAACAAATACAGGGAAGAACTGGAAATGTAATAAGCAAGAAAGGAAACTCCTATGTTGTAATGATAAAGGATTTAAATAAGGAAAAACAGTATATAATACATCCTGTGCATCTGAGGAAATTAAAATGAAAATAAATATTGATAATAAAAAAATATATATCAGTAATGTAAATGATGGGGGAAATGTTAAGTAGAGAGTAAGTTGTGGAGAAGCAGTTAAAATTGCTCAAAACTACAATCTCTACATGCCTAACCAATTCTCTGTATTAACAATACCAAAAAATAAACAATAAAAACAAAAATGATACTAGACAGAACCCCTTTGAATTTGAATGAAGTTGAGAAAACAATAAAAAATATTCCTGAGAATCAGAAAAAGGAAGGAATAGAGAATTATCTGAAAAAGTTCCTTAAGACTAAAAATGAACAAGCAAAAAAGATAAAAGAGAGTATGGAAAAATTAGACTTGCTTAAAGTCAAGAGAGAGCATATTGTGAAGATAATTGATTTGCTTCCTTCAGATGCTTCAGATTTGAACAAGATATTCAGTGATATAAGCTTAAATGAGGATGAAACAAATAAAATACTGGAGATTGTTAAAAACAACAAGTAAGAAAAATGATAGAGAAAGAAGAACATGCAATAGTCTTAGACTATTTGCCTTATGGTTATCCATTGGAAAAGAAAATGATGCCTTTAGCCCAGGCTATAGGAATTAAGAAATTCACGCTTCTTCAGCTGATTCCTCGAAGAGGAGTTAAATTAGAAATAGGAGAAAAAGTCTATATTGGAGATGGAAAAAGGGATAAAATATATTATATTTTTGGAAGGCTTCCAGAAGAAAAATTAACAGAAACAACAAAACAGCAATTGGCTGATTTTATTGAAAAGGAGATTGCAGAAAATGAAAAAAAGTTTGTTGATTTTTTCAATAATGCAACTGCAATAAACACAAGAATACACCAGTTTGAGCTTCTTCCTGGATTTGGAAGAAAACACACAGAAGCAATATTATCTGAGAGAAACAAGAGTCTTTTTGAATCTTTAGAGGATTTAAAAAAGAGAGTTTCAAATCTGCCTGACCCTAGAAAAGCAATTGAAAAAAGATTTATAGAGGAGATAACAACTAAACAGAAATATTATTTATTTATAACTAATTATTAAGATGGCAGAACTAAAAAAACAACTTGAATTTGATTTTATGACGACAGAGGCACAAAAAATTCTAGAAAGTTGGGAATTGGAAAGAAGGGCATTTATACAATATGGAATATACAGGCAACAATTAAGGGAGCTAGAAGAGAATTATAGATAATATGGCAGAAAAACAATTTAAAAAAACTGAAAAACCAGAAAAAGAAAAAACAAAACCAGAGCCTAAGAAAGAATATTATTCTATGGTAAGATTAATGCAGACTGATATTCCTGGAAACAAAAATGTTATTACAGGGCTGACTTATCTGAAAGGAGTTTCATGGAGTATATCAAATGCAGCATGCAAGATACTGAAGCTTGATCCGTGGAAAAAAGTAACTGAATTAGATTCAAAAGAAATAGAAAAAATAGTAAAATTCCTGGAAAATCTTCCTAATGAAGTTCCTGCATTTTTGTATAACAGAAGAAAGGATTTTGAAACAGGGGAAGACTATCATTTAACAGGAGCAAGACTTGACATGAAGAGAGAATTTGATGTAAGAAGACTGAAGAAAATAAGGTCTTACAGAGGATTAAGACATGCTACTGGACAGCCTACAAGAGGACAAAGAACAAAGAGCCATTTCAGGACTAAGGGAAAGAAAAGAGCTGTTGGGGTTCAGAAGAAAAGACCAGAGCCTACAAAGAAGTAAAATGAAAAATAAAATAAATAGAGCCCTCTTTTCTAGAAGAAAAGAGTCCTCGGGTAGAAAAGACTATATTAGAAAAAGACACGGAGAAAAACTAAATATCAGTAATGTAAATGATAGGAAAAATGTTAAGTAGAGAGTAAGTTGTGAGTGAGAGATTTAAACTAAAACTACAGACTCTACAACCAAACTAAACCTCGGACATTCGGATACCAATAAAATAAATAAAATGACACAAATACTTGAAAATAAAATAAAACGGCAAGGAGAATTAAGAAGGGTTTACGGGAGATAAAACAAAACTTTTAAAAAAAGTTTTAACAAAAACTAAAAAATGCCACTAAAACAACATAAAAAATATTCAAGGCCGAGAAAGCCTTTTGACAAAGCAAGAATAGATAATGAAAACATACTTAGAGAAAAATATGGATTAAAAAACAAGAGAGAAATCTGGAAAGCAGACGCTTCAATAGGAAGAATAAGAAATCTTGCAAAGCAGTTAATTACAAAATCTGAAAAAGAAAAACAAGATTTTATTAAAAGACTGCAGGAAAAAGGATTTAATGTCAACAGCATTGCAGAGGCATTGTCCTTGAATAAAGAGGACTGGCTGAAAAGAAGACTGCAGACAATTGTTTTTTCAAAAAAACTTACAACAACTCCAAAACAAGCAAGACAATTGATTGCACACAAGCATGTTTCAGTTGGGGACAGGACAGTCAACATACCTTCTTACATGGTAAGCCTGGAAGAAGAACCTTTAATTCAGTTGAAAATTGCATTAAAAATAATAGAGCCTAAAAAATCAAAAGAAGAAAAAATAAAGCAAGAGATGGAAGAGGAAAAATTGGAAGAAGAAACAGAAAGTGTTAATCCTGGAGAAGTTATTGAAGAAAAAATACTGGAGGAAACATCATGAAAGAAGAAATGAAGACTGAAGAAAAAGAAGAAATGAAAACTAAAGCAGATAAAGAAACTGAAGAAGTCAAAAAAGAAGTAAAGAGAAAAGAAGAGAGAATTGGAATTCTTAATATTTACACTACTTTTAATAATACCATAATGAATCTTACTGACATGGCTGGAAATACAATTGTAAAATATTCAGGAGGGCAGTCAACAAAACAATCAAGATTAAAGGCAAATCCCACTATTGCAATGTTTGTTGCTCAGAGAATAGCAGAGGAAGCAAGAGATAATGGAATAACTGGTTTTTATGTGAGAATAAGATCTGAAACAGGGCAGAATAATCCAGGGCCCGGGGCTCATTCTGCAATAAAATCTCTGACAAGAGCCGGATTTAAAATAATAAGCATAATGGACACAACTAAAATGCCGAGAGGAGGGCCTAAAGGGCCTTATGGACGCCGTGGGCGAAGGGTTTAAACAATAATAT
>JBBSYU010000140.1:3805-13918 GCA_038045105.1 Nanobdellota archaeon
AAAACCAATAAGTTATGTAAAGCACGATTAAGCGAAAAATCAACAAATAACACAACAGAGATTAAGAAGATACCAAGGACACATATATTAATTACATTTAAAAAGCAAATAAAATTAAAAATAACATAACAAAACTAAAATATACAATGATAAAAATAATAAATCAAAATGATAAGCAAGGAAAATTAAGCTTTATTACAGACATGTCTACAACACTTGCAAATGCAATAAGAAGAAGCGCGCTTGAAATTCCTGTAATGGCTATTGATGAAGTTGAGATAATAAAAAATGATTCAGCTTTGTATGATGAAATGATTGCTCATAGAATAGGGCTTATTCCAATTAAAACAGACAAAGGCATAAAAGAACAGAAATTCAAGCTAAAGGCTGTTGGGCCATGCACTGTTTATGCAACAGATATAAAACCTTCTATTGAAACTGATTTAAAAATTCCAATTGTAATACTGCATGATGAACAGGAACTGGAAATAGTTGCAGAAGCAAGGCCTGGAAAAGGAATTGAGCATATAAAATATTCTCCTGGACTAATTTATTTCAGGCATAATATTGAGCCTGAAGTTCTTGATTTTGTAAGTGTAGATAATGAAGGAAAAGTCAGTTTTAATGAAGAAGAATTAGAAGGCAAGAAATTATCAGAAGATATCTTAAACAAAATAAGAAAATTAAAGAACTGCAGTGAACTTGAAATCAACATAGAATCCTGGGGGCAGTTGAAAGCCAAGGATATTTTCTTGAGAGCAATAGAAGCTTTGGATGAAAATCTTGAAGAATTAAACAAGGAAGTTAAATAAGGATTCTTATTAGAAATTTAAAGTATTATTGGTAATTCAGTAATGTAAAATTGTTTTGATAAATCTATTATCATAGATTTCCAAGAGTTTGTAAGTTTTGATTGTTGAGCAGGGTAGTTAAAGCAATTGAACAGATGCCATAACTTAATCCCCTCACAACTTTCTCTCGGCATTAATATTACCAGAATAGCATAGCCAAAGCAAAACATATAAAACCCAGGAGTTTTGTTAATTTATATAAAATAAAAAGCATTTACATATATATTAATCTGATAGATAAATGCTTTATTATTTGCGGGAGTGCCAGAGCGGTCAAATGGACTTGACTAAGGATCAAGTGGCTTAGTGCCTACAGGAGTTCGAATCTTCTCTCCCGCATCTAAGCATCTATTTTACAAATTCTACATTATCCAAGTCTTTAAACTCTTTATCGCCTGTTAAGAATTTCACATTCTTTGATTTTGCAAGAACATAACCTATTGAATCTATGTAAGAAACATTTCTTGTTTTCATTACTTTTTTAAAATAATTGGCTAGTTTTATAATGTCATTGCTTATTTCAACTGTAAATTTAACATAATAATCATAATATTCGTCTGCTTTTTCTTTCCCAAGAGTGAGAAGCAAGCCATAATGCAGTTCCATTAAATTTAATCTTGTTGTTATTATCGCAATATCTTTAGTATATTTTTCATAATTTTTATTTCCATGAATTATTTCGAAAAATGCATAAGAATCAAAAAAATAAGTTTTTATTTCTTCTCCCATCCTTGCCTCACTATGTCTTTAAATTCCTGCCCAGACATGCTTCTTTTTTCCCTGCCAAAAGTTTTGGATAAATCAGATTTCCTGACTATGTTTATGATTATTTTATCATTTTCCCTTAAGCCCTCTTCACATATCAAAGATTTAGGAAGAATAATTCCTATTGAATTTCCCCATTTCTTTATTTCAACTTCTATTGCCATTTTGATTATTTATTTTAATTGATATTGTATGATTATATAATAGTTATACATAAGTATAACTAATATTTAAATCTTGCTATTTTTAGAAATCTTTAAAAAGCTTCTAAATCACCTCATTAGATAACATAGAAAGATGATATCAAAAACAAAAATACAAAGAAAAACAGAAAAGAAAACAAATCCAGAATTAGTAGAAACTATATTTCTTGCCAAGAAAAATAATCATTTAAAATTAGCAAATAAATTATCAGGAAGCACAAGAAAACAATTAAGAGTAAATGTCGGAGAATTAAGCGAATTAAAAGAAGATAATATTCTTGTTCCTGGAAAAATACTTGGAGAAGGAGAAATTAAAAAGAAAATAACAATAAGCGCATTAGGTTTTTCAGAACAAGCAAGAGAAAAATTAAAAAAAGCAGGATGCCAAATAAAAACAATTAATCAGGAAATTGAAGATAATCCAACACTAAAAGGAGTTAAAGTATTAGGTATCAGTAATGTAAATGATAGAGGAAATGTTAAGTAGAAAGTAAGTTGAGAGTGAATTTCAAAACTGCGCTCACAAAAGTCTCAAAATGCCTAACTAAATAACTGCATTAAAATACAGATTCCAATAAATAAACAATAAAACAAAATGACAACAAATAAAATAATAATCAATGCAGAAGGTTGCGTCTATGGAAGAGTTTGCAGCTATGCTGCAAAGCAGGCTTTGGAAGGCAATGAAATAATTGTTTTAAATTGTGAAAAATCAGTCATAACAGGAAATAGAAAAAATATTATTGAAAAATATTCAAAATTAAGAAAATTAGGAGCAACAGCACAGAGAGGACCTTTTTATCCTAAAGTCTCTTTTATGATGTTTAAGAGAGGAATAAGAGGAATGCTTCCAAGCCATAGAGAAGGTATTGGGAGAGAAGCATTCAAAAGAATAAAATGCTATGATGGAATTCCTAAGGAATTTGAAAAAGAAAAAATGATAAAAATATTTGTTCCTGAAAATTACAAATTCATTGAATTAAAAGAAGTTGTGAAGATGATGTAAGATGGAAAATAAAATGACTCTTAATAATAAAAGAAATATTGGTAACAGAAGAAGACATATTGGTAATGTAAAAACTGATAAGAGGATGGTGAGTGAATAAGTTGTGAGGGGAGTTGTTGAAAAATGCTCTCACAAAAATCTCAAAATGCCTCACTAAACACAGCATTAAGATACCAGATATTAAAAAACAAAATGACAAATAAAATATATATCAGTAATGTAAATGATGGAGGAAATGTTAGGTAGAGAGTAAGTTGTGGATGAGTAGTTTCAAAATGCTCTACAATCTCACTTAGTCAATTAATCAAACATCTCTCAAGTTTTATGCATTACTAATAAATGCCAATAATTCAGAAAATAAAAATGACAAATCAGATAAAAGAAAAAATTATAATAAGCGGAAAGAGAAAAACAGCAATAGCAAAAGCTACAATAACAAGTGGAAAGGGAAGAATATTTATTAATAAAAGGCCTTATGAGAATCTTGATTTTTTCAGGAAATTAATGATTCAGGAGCCTGTTGAAATAACAAAGAAAACTCTTGGGAGTTTTAATTTTGACATATATGTTAATGCCACTGGCGGTGGGCAGGAAAGCCAGATACATGCTTCAAGACTTGCAGTTGCAAGAGCTCTTGTCAAATTCACAAAGTCAGATGAACTAAAAAGAGCTTTTCTAAGATATGATAAAAACCTGCTGGTTGCTGATACTAGGCGTAAGGAAGCTTATAAACCAGGGGATAGTAAGGCGAGAAGAAAAAGGCAGAAGAGTTTTAGATAGTTCTGAAAATTATTAGTAATGGCGATGCCTAGAAAGTTGGGGGCATCTGTTTAATTTGCTTTGGTTACTGAATATTGTTTATTCTTTGTTTCCTCTGCTCCTTTATATCCCTTATATGAACTATACAGGAAAAAATCATTACAACACAAAGAAACACGTATAACCAATCTTTTTTAATAATAAAAATAGGCAGCATAATTACAAAAGGGATTAATAATATAACAAATGCTATCATGAGCCCTTTTGAGTATTTTGGATATCTCTGCATTAATTTCTTTTCACTTATCATTTTCTTTTATTATTCTTTGTTTTAATAAAAAGTAATACACACCAAACCAACAGATAAATAGTCAAATCCCATTTCCAATAAAAGAAAATTGTCTTTATCATATACAAGATTATCCATAATATAATAAGCATATCTATTGTTTTAAGTTTCATTTTTTCCTTTTTCTCTCTCTTTCTTTTCTCCTTTCCCTTTCACTATTTAAAAGAAGAACTGCATTACTAAACCACAACCACATGTTAAATATAACCCAAATATAACGATGAGTATATAATAAATGAATTAAAAGAAGTATCATTATAATTGTCATAGCAATATTATAAACTAAAAACAATGTTCTGAATTTAATTTTCATTGCTTATTATACGCTCCCTACTGATCTTGGCTTTCTATCATTATCTAAACACCAACACATAAATGTACTAACCGTATTGTAATCTATTTTATAATATTCCATATCAAATTTATTGCATTCATTACTGCATCTTACAGGACCTGGAACTTCCTTTGGAGTAAAGTGATTTATTAAGAATAAGATTCCAAATATAACTACAATTACAATTATCCACATCATAATTGAAAACCAAAGAGGTTCATCATCTGTATTTTTATTTTTCATTTTTCATTTCCTGACTTAAATCAATAATACTTCTTATTTGCCTTGGGTTGATACTTGCAATCAATACCTCATCGTTTTCTTCATCTTCTCCTAAAATATCAAAGAAATCATCAAATTCCCAACTATTTCCATTTTCAAAATCTTCATAACTATTATCAATGTATCTAACTCTAATTGTCATCTTTTTCTCCTTAATCTTTTCTTCATAGATTTAATTTCCCTTAGGTATAAAATAAAAAAGATCATTCCCATCAAGAAAACAAATAATGCATTAGTAATATCTTTTTTGTATAATGATACAATAAAAGGAAATGTGAAGGATAATATCACAAATAAATAACTGAATAATATGAATTTTGATCCCTCGTGCTTTTTGCTTTTCTTAAAAATTGAAGCCATTATAAATGAAAAGGCCAATAAGATAAGTAATAATGCCATTCCTATTCCCCATTTAGAATACATAATCCAAGATATTGCTAGATAAATTATTCCAATCAGCAAGTGATAAATATCAATTTTTTGTTTTTTCATTTTATCCAAACATGGTTGATTTAAACTGGCTGTTATCATCTCTACCTAAAATAGAAATGATATCTCTTTTCTCTAAAACTTTTAAGTTATTCTCTATAGCATAAAAAATACATTCATTCCATAGCCTTTGTATATCCCTATAATTCATATCTTTTGTAACCTCTGTAAAATCTGATTCAGAAATGTTAAATTTTATTTTAGAATTTTTAATAATCTTGTTGAAATATAGTCCTCTTTCTTCCAAGCCAGGATTTTCAAACTTTATTATCTTGAATCTGTCTCTGAATGCTCTTCCTAATCTTCTTGAATCATTAACCGAAAGCACGACTAATGCTGCTTTATCTAACTCATCTATATGAGAGTTTAAATCAGAATTTAAAGCACCTCCATCATTTAGACTGAATGCATCTCCATCAAAAAGTTTATCTGCATCATCTATAAGAACAATAGCATCCTGAAACCTTTTAATGCGGTCAAAGATTACATTAATTCCAAATCTTCTTCCATAAAATTCTCTAGCACTAATTTTAACCAAAGGAATTCCTATTTCTCCTGCTAAAGCATGTGCAGAGAAGGTTTTACCTGTTCCTGCTGGACCTTCAAAAATAAGAAAATTAGGTCTTATTGCATTATTCTCAATAAGTTCTCCACGTTTTTTAATAGTTAAATAAACTCTTTTTAATTCTTTTTTTAAGTCATCTTTTAAGAACAGATCATTTAATTTGGTTTTTATTCCCTGTTTTATATTAAAATTTGACAGGCAGCTTGGAGTATATACTATCAATGCTTCTTTGATGGAGTCAAGATTCATTTTCTTTTCTCCATGATAATATGCTATTTTTAGTACTTGTGGCAAATCTCTGTAGTTATATCCTATGGTATTTTCTGAAATATAATTTAGCCCTTCGGGAGCTACATACTGAGAAAATGTTTCTTTTAAAAAACCCAATTTGTTTTCATTGCTTGGCAATTCAAAGGTTATATGAACATCAATTCTATCTTTCCAGGAATTATCCATAAAATCAGAATCATTCAGTGTCATTATGAGAACTGTTTTCTTGGTATTATCTTTAAATGATTCCAAGATTCTCATAAATTTATGCCTGTCTGCATTACTTAAATCATCAAATTCAGTAAAATTAAATACATATTTTAAATCATCAATATAGACTATTCCTTCATTAAAATTTTCTAAAATATTCAAAAGTTCTTTTAGGTCTTTAGCTCTTTTGACATTATCAAATATTTGTGTTTGGCCCAAAAATACTATGGGCTTATCTACAGAAGATATTAATTTTTTTGCTAAAAATGTTTTTCCAATACCTGGCTCTCCTTCAAATAAAAAAATGCGATTTGCAAATATTGGAGGATGATCTCCATCAAGATAAGAAAAGATTGACATTAAATGCTTTTTATCCTTATCTGCAAGGCTAGTTTGATTCAGATATTCAAAAAATTCATTGGTTTTTGTGTTCATTTTTTACTCCTTTTTTCATTTTTTCTTAAATATTATATTATTTGCTTCAATTGCTAAATCAAATCTTGTTGAAATTGAACCAGTAGGCAAGGGGATAGGGACTTCTCTTAATACTCCTAAAATTGTTACATATTTTCCAATGTTCTCTAATATATTCATATTAGGAGCGGTAAGATCTTCTTTTAAAAATACACTAATCCTCGGAGAAATATTATCTTCAGAACCCCCTTTTTCTTCTGCTAAAACAATTCTTTGAGCATCAACCATTGTTTTGCTTAATAAATTAAAATCTCCTTTTCTTCCGCAGGAACATCTTGAAGGTTCTCTGAAAACTCTTTCTATTTGCAAAACCTCTATTATAGTCCCACATTTAGGACATTCAAATTTTGCATTTACAACTTGAGGTCTGACATCTGAAACCTGAACAGAATAACCTTCTAGATAAAGTAATTTATTTATATGTTCTGCCCTTATATCTCTTATTTTTATTTTCTTTAAATTTTCTAAATTTGTAAATCTAATCCTAATATTATCTTTAAAAAATTCTTTTAAAACATGTTCTAAGGTATAGATAGTTTCTTCAGGTTCATTGACAATGCTCTCAAAAAGTTCTTTTGAAAAAGAATTTATCTCTTTAAGACTTAAATTGAATTTTCCTTTATCAATATCTTTAGAATTTTTTTCTATTTTTAAAATAGATTTCAAAAATTTCTTAGATAACCCATCAATTTCTTTTTTTGTTTTGTCACTGTAATTTATTTTTACTTCCTGTTTTGTAAAGTTATCCTTTTCCTCAAGCATTTTTTTAATCTCTTTTTTAATCAGATGTTGTAGTAGTGGTGGTGCATAGGATTGGGTTTTACCTTTACCTGTTTCTGTGAATATAGGTTTAGTTTCCTCAGAGAGTCTATTCTTATCTAAGTCCTCTTGGGCAGGTTCAGTTTGTTTTTTTATCTTATTTCTTTTTTTCATTTTTATTCCTTGTAAAATTTAAATATCATCATAGTGGCTTGGTTTGTAGGCAAGATTAGGTCTTTGTTAGTATTTTCTATTTTTAATTCAATAAGATAGTATTTCACAAGCTCTTTTTCCTTGCAGTATTTGCTCATTAAAAATAATGCATGTCCTAGATTTGCAGCAAAACAGCTTCCAACCTCTATTAGATGATTTTCTTTTGCTTGTTCATAGGATATCTGGGTTAATATCCTGCCTTCAAATTTTGTTTGTAGGTTCATTTTATTTATTAATTTTATTTTGGAAGACAAGTCTTAACCAAAATCTGTTTATTTTTGGTAGTGTTTATGATTATTAAGTGAGGGAGTGGGGCATTAAACTTGAAGTGGGGTTTTTCATTTTTTACTCCTCAAATCAATTAACTTATTTCCATCAAGGAAATAAAATTCAACTGAAGTTAAATTACCAAATCTTTCTAACCATCTTTTAGGAACTTCAATATCTTTTCCAAAAACTAAAAATTTTCTTTTTGCAGGAGTTTTTTCTAAAAGCCATACATATTCTCCAATTGTGCTAAATTTTGCAGCAGGAACTGAAATATTTTTATAGTATTTTGCATCTCCTATAAATTGTTCATCTTTAGACACTAAATCAAACTTTTTGAATATATTTCCAATTTTAACTTTTCTTTCTTCTAATACAATATTCCATTTATCTGAAAGAAATTTTCTTACTTCTTTTTCAAATTCTATTCCATTTTTAGACAATTGGTCTCTTTCTAAATCTTCTTTGGTTTTCATTTTTCCTCCTTTTTATGTGCTCTAAAATCCTTTAAAATATTTTTTAAACTTGATATAATTCTTTTAGGTAAATCTCTATCTTTTTCATTCTCTGATAAATCATAGACTTCCTGCCATGCCTCAATATCCTTAACAAGCAGGGCAATATGAATGCCTTCTGTTTCAATAATTTTCTTTTCTTCTTCAATACTAATCATCTTCTCCTCCTTCAAATTTTGTTTGTTGGTTCATTTTTCCTCCCTGTTTTTTATTTTTCTTTTTCTCACTTCTTCAACGCATGTTTTTAGAGATTTTCTTGAATTTTCACAAATAAAATCAACTTCTTCCTGACATTCATCACATAGTATAAACTCTACTGAATCATAGTCTATTAGACTTCCATGAATTTCAGTAAATATTATCTGTTTCATGCATATCTCACATATCTCTGCCATGTTTGTTTTTAAATTTAATTTGTTTTATTGTTTCAAGTATTTTTTCTCTTTTTTCTATTCCTTTTTTGTAATTCTTCTTCCCTTTTTCTGTAAGTCTGTTGGCAAATTTTTTCCTGGATTTTTTTAGTGCTCTGATATCTTCCTTTATATTCTCAATATAAGGTGGAACTCTAATTTGCATACCTACACTTTTTAATACTTCATGAATGTCTCTAAATTCTTTGTCTTTGTTTTTATTTGGAAGCCAAATTTTGAATATCAGATCTCCTTTGTTGTAAAACATTAAATGATGATCAAAAAATTCCTTATCATTAGGATCTTTATCATGCATATACCAAACCTTATCACAAAATAGATAACTTGGTTCTGTTGTATGCTTCTGTTTAAGATTGACAATCATTCCTTCTGCTTTAACAAGATTTTTTTCATTTACAATTTTATTTTTCATTATAATCTCCTTACAAAATATTTTACTATTTCAGAGCATCTTGGGCAAATATATTTTCCATTTTTTATCCTTTCTTTTTTATTTAAAAAAAGATTATCACATACAGGACATCTTGTAAAAACATTATTAGACTTTCCAATAAGGTTTCCATCTTTTGTAACAACTGCATCATAATTTTCAATATTGTATTTAATCCTATTAATTTTGTATTTAATTGCATTCTCAATAAAGTTCTTTATATTAGGATATTCAACAGGACTTGCTTTGACTATCAAAGCAATTTCATCGCAAAGTCCTGATTCCAGTGCAATTGATTCTGATGCATTCTTTGTTTTATTATTTGAAAGAAATTTCATTTTATTTTTTGTTGTATTGGTAATGTTAATGCCTTGAGGGGAATTGAAAGAGCATTAGTTTTGTGAGATGATATTTGTTGTTTTGTCTCATGTTATCTGTTGTGCTTGTTGTCTGTTAAATAGAGCTTTTCTCCCACATATCAGCTAATTTTCTTCCTTCTTCATCAGTCATTCCATCAATTGCATTTCTTTTATCAACAATAACAATTACTTTTTTCCCAATATACTTACTATTCGCTTTTATGAATGTTCTATTTTTTCTATATTCAACAGCAGATTCATAGATGAAGTCTGGCTGAATATCAAACATCTTTTTCAAGGCTTTTCTTTTAATTTTCATCTTATCCTCCAATAAAAGTACACAATTAGGACTTTATATACTTTTCTATCAAATGGTATAATATTATACTATAATATAGAAAGATATATAAATGACAGACATTTTCACCACTTATGGAAAGTTATATAAAAGAAGAAGCTTCTCTTATTCCTGAAGGTGTTATTGAACCTTCTGAAAAAAATATGGGAAAGAAAGTTTTAATTGCTACATTATATAGTCCTGAGCCAGTATTGCTTGCTGCAACAAAGCTAGGGCCTGAGATA
>JBBSYU010000141.1:0-1695 GCA_038045105.1 Nanobdellota archaeon
AGTGCCAATCAAACCACACACTTTAGTGTGTGGTGGCACATTGTTTTTTTGATTTCTAAAACTCACTTCCCATATCTTTGATAAAACCTTTTCTTTTTAACCATTCAATTGCAGCTGGCGTGTATTTGAATAAAATATCTCCTTTTTCATTTCCTTCAAATTCCCAGGGTTTTACAATTACAATATCTCCTGGGCGTATCCAAAGACTTCTTCTCAAACTTCCTGGAATCCTGCAGTTTCTTTCATTTCCATCTGTGCATTTGACTATCATTCTGTTTGCACCAACTCTTTGCTCAACTGTTCCAATTACCTCATTGTTTCTTGGAAGCCTGACTCTTGTAACTTCATGCTGCACCTGCGGCTGAAAAGGTGTATTTTTCTTTGATTTGTCTTTGTATTTTGGTTGCATGATAAATAGATTATAAAAATATAAAGAGAATAAGGATTTAAAAAGGTTTGTTATAATTTTGCTTGTTTTCCCATATTCCAATAAACTTCAAATATCATTTTTATTGCTATTGCTATTTCTTTATTTCTAATAATAACTCCGATTAAATCATCTTTTACAGTATATATAGCAACATTATTTCCATAAATGAAGATCATACATGGAAAATCTTTTAGAGAATCCAAGAATCTCATTTTTGTTATTTTTTTATAAGGGGGTTTATGAAAGGTTTCTTCATCAGATGGATCAATAACAATTCTTGCTGGAATTTTTCTCTCTAATCTCATTGATCTGACATGTTCTGGCTGATGTTTTAAAGATTCTACAGATAAAGAATAAGAACCAAAATAACAAACCTCCTGTTTTATACTAAAGATATCTGATAAAATAGTAAATAATCCTTTGCTTCCTTCATAAATTTCAACACTGGAAGATTCCTTAATTATTTTTTTTAATTCTTCTAAATTCGGCAAAGCTTTTTCTAAAAGTTCTTTTTTCTGATTAATATTATCAATTAATTTTTTAGGACTAACTGCCTCAAAAAAAGTTACTCCTTTTTTTATTATCCTAGAAACAAGACCCTTTTGAGATAGATAATTAAGAGTATTATAAATAGTTGATCTTGGGAGATTAACTTTTTTTGCAATTTCCTGAAGATTAATGCTTCCTAATGGAAGTAATGCAAGATAGACTTCTATTTCCTTATTAGTTAATCCGTACTCTTTTAGTGCAAGTTCAGTATTCATATATTTATTAAGAATTTTGATTTTTTAAATCTTATTATTGTCCACCATTTTGGTGGACTATTTAATTAATACTTCTATTTCTTGAAATAACTAACTAAATTAACTGGAGGATAATAAAATGAAACTAAAACAAATCATTGCAAATACTTTGATAGGAGCAGCTATGCTAATTGGTTGTAGCAAAAAACAAGAAGCAGTAGAAACATCAAGACTTATAAATATTGGTGGTAAATACTACCCTACTGGGACTCTTGAGAGTTATACCTCTAAGCTTGGAATAAAGGACTATAAAGTTGACATTGATGGAGATGCAATTGGCTCTTATTGGTATAATCTCACTTACAAAGATACACTTAGTGGAGAAATAGTTACAATTCCTTTTGAAAAACTTAAATAATTTTTTATCTTTTTTGATTCACATCAAAACCAATGCATGGGCAAGTAAGTTTTGATTCACATCAAAACCAATGCATGGGCAAGTAAGTTTTGATTCACATCAAA
>JBBSYU010000141.1:1795-3290 GCA_038045105.1 Nanobdellota archaeon
ACCAATGCCACAGGAATCTTATTTATTGTTATTATTCCTTTCTTAGAAATGACTTTTGCCTCCAACGCTGCTTCAACTGATTCTTTTCCAATAATGTTGAAGGTTGCATCTTCTTTTTCTAAATCAATTAGAATTTCAATAATTTCTTTTTTATTCTTTTCTTCCCCCTGGAAAAAATGAGGGTTTATTTCAATCTGCTTTTTTCCCTCTGAAAAAGTCTTGCCAATTAAATCTGTATCGCATAGTGCAACTACTTTTCTGTATGATTCATGAATTTTTAGTTGCATTTTAATAAAATTAGATAAAAATAATTTAATCAAAAATTAACCTCCTATTCTACAAACAGTTGTTCCGCAATGAGGACACTTTCCTTTCATCATTTTTGTGCCCCTCTTTGTCTTTGTTTCTTTAGGTTCTTTCATTACTACTTTCTTTTTACATTTTACACAATATCCTTCTGTCATTTTTTTGCCTCCTTATGTTAAATTATAGTAAATGAATTAATTTCATTTCCTAAATAGTTAAGAAATAAACTTCCGAAAAAATTTATTTCCTTTCCTATAATAAAATATGAATGGAAATTCGTTTTATAAATCTTTATGTTATGGAATTTTTGATGGAAAAACTTAAAAAGAGATTATTTATTGAAAATGAATGGTAGTTTATTTAGCTTATGAGATTGATGAAAATGTTTTAACAATGACTCAATTAGAAAAAATCATGACAGATCATTTTGATTTTAATCCTAAATCCAGTGTTCATGATTTTAAGACTTGGCTAAGAAGTGCTAGAAAAACTTTAGCTCGCTTTAAAAGATGTCATATTCCTGAAATTGTTAAAAAACATTCTGAAGATAATAAAACTCCTTTAAGAATTGCAGCATGTTATGATAGTCTCCAATATGTTAAAGGGTGGCCTTTGTTAGAAATAAGTTTTAGATATAAAGACACATGCCCTCATTGTCCTCCTGATTTTACCGGGCTTAATATTTGGGCTGGGCATGCTGGTTGTTCTGGAATTGTTGATATATGGAAGTTTAAACCTGAAATGGATAGATATCTTGCATTACAAAGAATTCCTCATAGAGATTTATCAAATATGGAACCATAATGTTTTCATAATTAAAAAGATATATAAACCTTGAAGATTGTTTTGATATATGGTAATAGCATTAATCTTAGGGATTATAGCAATAATTGCCGGATTAATTGTCCTTATATGGCCAAAGATTTTGAATTATGTTATTGCAGTTTGGCTTTTGATATGGGGCATATTTCAAATCCTTGGTTATTACAACATAATTTCCTTAGTGTAAGTATTTAATTGGATATTTCTAATTTAAAAAGAGAAGTTTTAGTAAACTGAATTGGTATCTTAATAAAAAAGCAGTTATGAAATGCATGATTTAATTGATTATGAGCAATTACAAAACTTTCTTGATTATACATTACTCCTATGAGAATTCTTCAAACTTATTTTAGTAACATATTTAAAG
>JBBSYU010000142.1:0-12883 GCA_038045105.1 Nanobdellota archaeon
ACTTACTTCCCTTGATGAATTGTATTCATCTACTTACTTCCCTTAATCATCTCATTTACAAATCTTATAAGTTTTGACATTACTGATATTTACCACATCCTAAAGGATGTGGATTTATTCTCAATTAACAATTCAATCTGATCCTCAACATTTCTTAAGTTTTATACATTATGTCAGGATAAATCCTGATTTCCAAAAAATTCTTTCATAAGAATTTTTGGGCACAGAAAATCTCATAGATTTTCTGATGTGTTAAAACTTTTCTAAAAACTTCAAATTGTAAAATTTGAATGTTCCAGAAATTTTTAATTTCTGAAAGTTTTACATTACCAATATTTTAGTATCATATATTCCTGATAAGTTATGGCATCTGTTGATTTGTTTTATCTTCTTTTCAATAACTCTTGCTTCTCATCTTCATAACTTATAGATTTTCACAATACCAATATTCATATTCCTTTTTCTCCGAGGTCTTTTACCTAACTATAATCCTTTCTAAAAGAGCTCAAATTATCTCCAGACTACTTTCTTATTAAACAAAAGATAAAGAAAGGATATAATCCACCAGAAAGCAAATAAAAATGAGTAAAATATTATAAAAAAGATAATGCTTAATCTTATTTCAGCATGCTCTTTTATGAATCTTTTTGCGAAAACCATGTACCCAATCAGCACAAGTACAAAAATTATAAAAAAATAAGAAATAGGTGTGCTGAAAAGATTAAAAAAGAATCTTTCAAATACAAATTTATTTAGTTGGAAATTATCAGCAAAATTAAAATTTATGCTGTCCAAAAGCAGGAGTTCTTTTCTTAAATCTAAAAGAGAATATACAACCACATAAGAAGTTAAAATTACAGAGAGAACAACAGTTATCAAAGCAACAGGAAGGACTATTACTCCCATTGCACCATATTTCCTTGAAAACATAAACCTATATCTCCACAAACATTTGATAAGTCCTGTATACCATCTTCTTCTCTGTTTTAACAAAGGAACAAATTTATTAGGTGCAATAGTATAAGCAACAGCTCTTAAATCATTAACAATTTTATATCTATTATACTGGATTCTCAATGCCATTTCCATATCTTCTGTTATTGCATTTGTGTCAAAATACCCATGTTTTTCAAAAAAGCTCTTTCTATACACTGAAAAAGCTCCAGAAGTAATATGTATGGCATTCATGCTTGAAAAGGATTTTCTTAAAAAAACACCTAAAAGATATTCAACCTGCTGAACTCTCTGCAGGATTCCTCTTGGTTTATATATTGCAGTAGTAGGAGCAATACACATGACATCGGGATCCTTAAAATTAGATATCATTTTCCTTAAGATATCTCCTTTAACAACAACATTATCAGCATCCATTGTCACAATAATCTCTCCTCTTGCCTTTTTTATTCCAAAATTCATACTAACTCCCTTTCCGCTGTTTTTCTCATTCCTAAAAACTTTTACTATTTTACTTTCAAAACTCTTTGCAATAGAATAAGTATTATCCTTGCTTCCATCATCAACTATGATAATCTCTAATTTGTTCTTTGGATAATCAAGTTCAATAGCTGATTTTATTGTTCCTGCAATTCCTTTCTCCTCATTCCAAGCAGGAATAATAATAGAAACAACAGGAAGTGCTTTCTCCTCTAAAATCTCAGGCTCTTTTTCTTTTCTTTTGCTTAATAAACTCAAAAAATAAAATGTGACTGCAAATAATCCAATATATGCGCTTATGTAAATTAAAAGTTCTATAAGAGAAATTTCAAAAAAAGCCATTATTCTTCCTCCGATTCACTATCTTCTCCTTCTCCACTTCCAATTTCTCCATTTTCTTCATTCCCACTCTCCTCCACAGCAATCACTTTCCCCTCTTCCTCTTTCTTTTGCAGATGAAAATATTCAAAAAAATCATCTGAAAGTCTTAATTCTAGTGTATGCCCCTCTCTTTTGCTTATAACTAATCCAATCTCAATAAAATGTTTAATATGCTCATAAGCTTTATTGCCCCTTATCTTTATTATAACTGATTGTTTTACAGGCTGTTTATATGCAATAACAGCAAGAGTTTCCTGCTCTGCCTTAGAAAATTCAGCGCTTCCAGTAGCAAGCTTGTTTATCATAGAAACATATTCCTGCCTAACATCCATTTTCCACATATTATCTTTAACAATTATTTCAATTGCAGAATCTTCCTTATTGTATTTTTCAATAAGCCTGAGAAGAAGCTCTTTTATCATTAAAGGATTTATATCAGTAAGCATAACTAAATCCTGAAGTGTCAAAAATCTAGCTGAAATAAAAAGCGCAGCCTCTAGCTTTTTCAAGTTTTCAATTTCCCTGTCTTCTTCAAGCTCCCGCGCTGTTTCAGAACTTACAATGTTAAATTCTTCTTTTTCCATTTTACGAAGCTTTACCTCTTAAAGCGGGTAATTGAAAATTATTTATAATTTTCATTTTACTATAGAAATTATACAGAAAACCTATTTAAAAAGTTGCTGTATTACTTTTTAATATAAAAAATATATTTATTAATTACTTTAGAATTATAATTAAACTCAGATAAATTATTCTTCATTATTAATCATCCTGCATATTTTTAATACATATTCTTTTAGATTAAAATTTTTAAATTTACTGGATATTATAGTGCAATGTTCTCTTACATAAGGGGCATCAAAAACATATTTTTTTGCGCAATCTTCTGCTAAAAAGCCTTTTTTAGCATAAAAAACATAATCATCAGTCTCCATGAGTTTTTTATTAGGAATCAATTCTTCTATTTTGTATATGTCATCCAAAGTAACATCTCCTTTAAAAATTAGAATTATCTTACCAAGCCCTAAACTCTCTCTAACAGAATTAACTCCAAGAGGGTAGACATTTTCAGTAAAATATCCCACAAGTATCCATGCAGGAGAAAGTATCTCGCAGTTATCCACACCCATCTCTTTTATGTCTTTTGCAGCACTATAAAATTTATTGTCCAGATTATTAAGTTTATTTATAATATAAAAAGTAAAGCAAAAATTAAACAAAAATGCAATAACCATTATAATAATAACTATCTTTCTAAGGTATATAAAATTTGATTTAGATTTATTCAATCCAAGTAAAAAAAACATTCCAAGAGCAGAGAAATAAGCAACAGGAAGACAGAGATTGAATAAATATCTTATATCTTTTAAAGGAATATTGCTGTAATCAAGGATAATTACCAAAAATATAATCATAAACAGAATATTTGTAATATTTATGCTAAACCAATTCTTTTTAGATGCTGCAATCAAATAGAATGCAAAAACCAGTCCAATTATAAAAAATATTAAAAAATAACCAATTACAGAAAAAATCTCTGAAAACTTAAATGGCATATAAAGATAACTTCTAAGAAAAATATTATTTGCATATGAATCAATAATGCTGGTAAACCAGTTTCCATATTTAAGATAATTAAACAAAAACCATGGAAATACTACAATAAAAAAAAGCAGGAAATTCTTTATTATTTTTCTATAATCTTTATTAAAGAAAAGCAAAGGAAAAAATATAAGGAAATTATATCTTGTTAAAAACGCAAGCCCAAAATAAAATCCAGAAATCTTGTTCTTTAACAAACTTGCAAGAAAAAGTTCAAAAAACGCCAAAGCTAAAAGCTCACTTCCTGCAAAAAAAGAATAATACATAGAATAAATGCTCAGGCTGAAAAAATAAAAAACAAATCTTAAAAAATAAATATTAGTCTTGCCTTTTTCTGCATATTTTTCAAAAATAGCATCTGAAAGTTTAATGCTAGAATAAAGAAAAAGGATAGAAACAAATATAATAAACAAATATTCCCCAATTGTTCCAAAAATCAAAAAAGGCGCTAGCAAAATAGAAACCATCGGAGGCCTGAGTGTCTCAAAATAAGTTCCACCATAGAATAAATATCTTGAATTTAATGCATAAGCAGAGAAATCCCAGGAGAGATTGATAAAATGCATGTAAATAAATAAAAATAATGAAAGAAAAAATAAAAGTAAGCATAACTTATTTTTCTTTGCAGATTCAAAAAAGTCTCTCCTTATTTTTTGAATGTCCATAGTTTATTTCCAAAAAAATTTATTAAAAAATTCAGAAACACCCCACATACTTGGGCTATCATATGATTAACAGCAAAATATTCCACAAGTACGTACAAAAGAATAAGATTGAATACTAATGCAATAACACTTATGACAATAAATTTAAAATATTTGCTCGAAGTTTTATAATTTAAATGTTCCTCAAATGTCCATGTTTTATTTAATATAAAACTGTTTGTAACAGCAAACATAAATGCAATAACAGCAGAAACCATATAATAAACCCCTATCACATCTGTTAGAATATAAAATACTGAAAGATTAACAAGAGTGTTTATTATTCCTATTATAATAAATTTCAAAAACTGAATCACATCCTCTTTTTTTCTCATATTATTTTCCTCAGCGTCTATATTTTGGTATTGTATATTTCTTTATCAGTTATGTCATCTGTGATTTGTTATTTAGTCTGTAATAATTCTTGCTTATCATTTCATAATTTTATATCTTCACCCTCATTTATTTAGTAATTTATATTACAAGGGATCATTTTTCTTAGTTTTTACACAATTTTGAACCTCAATATCGCTCCAATACCTCCTAAATTAAAGAATTGCATACCTTCATCAAGATCTCCTGAAATAATTTCAACTTTTACAGAAGTTTCCTGCGCCATTTTTTCATATTTTCTTACTTCTTCTTTTGGTAATTTTTTACTTAAAAATAAAGTTTCAACAGCCCCATAAGATAATGCCTTTTCAACAGCTTCTTTCCCATAAGCAGCCTTATCTTTTTCTTTTCCTAAAGTATTAAAGAATTTTTCAAGAAGTTTCTGCTCCCTTACAATATCCTGGCCAGCCAAAACATCCTGCGAAGTTTCAACTAATAATTCCAAGCCATGCTCATCAGCATAACCAATATCCTTTACAGCAAGTACTTTATCCATAAGAGCAGTAACTAAATTTCCTTCTTTCAAAAAATCCTCTTTAGTTGGTCCAGGTCCTCCAACTAAAATTCCTTTAAGACCTTTTAAACTAAAAAATTCTGTCTTAACTATATCTGCAATTTTTCTATAAAAATCTTTAGCAAGTCCTTCTGTAATTCTATGAAAACGAGCTGCGCTCTGACCTCCGGCTTTTACTTTTCCAGGAACAAAACTATTCAAGTGTTTCAAAACTTTTATTTTCTTTCCAACCAGCATTCCAATTGTTGCTTCTTTTCTTTCAATAACTAATAATCCATATAATTCCTTTATCTCAAGCATTTCATCCAGAGGGTCAAGAACAAAAGTCTGGTCACATCTGTATAATCTCATGCCTAATTCTTCAGGAGGCTCAAATATCTCTATAATAAAATTATCCTGTCCTTCAACCTGCGAAACATTTCCAGCAAACAAGCAAACTCCGTTTTTAGGAGCAAATCTTGTCTGCTTGCAATATCTTACCAGGCTGTCCAGAGCAGCTTCAACATTTTTTCTTGTTCCTGTTGATTTAATGTTCGCGGCAGTGCTCTTCTCAGCTTCAAGCTGTCTTGTAATTAGATTTAAGTCCATGCCTGCTGGCACATAGACAGTTATAAGTTCTGTATGCCTTGCCCTGTAAGATTTCATTCGTTCAACAAAATCCTCAAGCTTGAATTTCTGCTGTTCGTCTAATGCCATGTTATTAATATTAAAGGATTATATTTAATTAATTTAAGTTAATAATAAAGAAAATATCTAATTATATAAGGGTTTTGCTAGTCAATAAGAACTACTTTAGTATCAAGACAAACAATTGCTACATATGGTTGTTTTACAAAATCTAAAATTTGTTGAGGAGTCATCTGAGCAGTAACAACATGAATAGCTCTCATAGAAGAATATCTAACTCCTAACCCCTCTAAATATTTGCTAACTGGCTCCATCATTCTAGTTTCTGCTTCGGTTATTGCTTGTCTTTCTTCTGGACTTGACCTTCTATATCCTTTTCCAGCCATTTTAACTGCTTCTGTTACTTCTGAAGATTCTCGAATTGTTGCAATAACTGTTAAGTGAGTTTGAGATGTAGCATTTTCTAATTGTCTCCTAAATTCTTCGCTAATGAAACAACCCAAATTTTTACTCATGAAATATTAACTAAAAATACGATTATAAACATTTATATAAATGATTATAATCTTATACAAACTCCACCTCAAACTCACCTTCCTTAATTTCATTCATTATACTCAAATTACCTCTTGATTTTCACAAGAATTTCAGTTGTTACAAAAGTAATAAAATAATGTTACGAAAGTAACAATAGAAAGTTTTATAAACTTTGTTACATTAGTAATAAAATATTGTTACAAAAGTAACAAATATTAATAGGCAAGATGATTATTGAGGAGCACGAAGCAGCATATAAAGAACATTTAAAGCATATAAACAGAGATATTGAAGAAGGTATTGAAGAAAACCAAAGAGATATTGGATTTAATATATCCCAAGGCTCAGTTGAATTATTTTCTATATTCCTGCATAAGCTTAATTTGACAGGAAGTTCAGGAGAAAAATTTGACCATAGAATATTCAAAACAAAGAAACTTGCTGAAAAAAGATTGCCTCCAGATTTTCCACAAAAAAAGGAAATATTAAACCTGATGATGAAAATAGAGCTTGAAAGAAACGTGTTATGCTATGGTAAAAGAAAACCTCCAGAAAGAATTAAAGAAGTAATAACTTATTTTAATAATTTAAGGGAGATAATAAATAAAGAACTTCAAAATGCAAGAAAAAAATGAGCTTATATCTTTTGCAATGGATTTTGCATCCTATCTAGTCTCTAAAATTCCAGAGATAAATAGGATTATATTATACGGTTCTATTGCAAGAGGGGATTTTGATAATGAGTCTGATGTTGATTTATTTCTAGATTCAAAAGAAAAAATTGATAAAAAAGTTGAAAAAGCCCTTGAAATTTATGAAGGAACAAAAAAATTTAAAGAATGGGGGCTAAAAGGGATAAAAAGAGAAATTCATACTATGACTGGAGAGCTTGATTCTGGAGAATGGAAAAATCTAAAGAGAAGCATTATGATTAATGGTATAATTTTATACGGAAAATATAAAGCAGAGTCAGATAGAATAAATCATTATGCCCTAGTTTCATTCGAAAATATAAAACCTGATAAAAAAAGGATTGTTGTTTTTAGGACATTATTCGGATTTAATATAAAAAGCAAAAAATATCTTGGATTAGTTGAAAAAACAAACTCTAAAAGATTTGGTAAAGGCACTATAATTGTTCCAATTGAAAATTATAAAAAAATAGAAGAGTACCTCCGAAGCAAAAAAGTTACTTTTAGAATAATAGATTTCTGGACAGATGAAAAAATAATCAGGCCCTGATTATAATATTTGGCTTCAATCGTAACTACATTTTAGTTTCAAATAAAGCTAAACAAACTCCACTCCAAACTTCCCTTCTTTAATCTCTTTAGCGCAACAAACATCCTTCAAATCCTCAAGAATATCCTTTAATTTTCCCATTGTCTCTTTATCCAATGAAAGAATTATCTCAGCTTTCATTGATTTCTTGTTATTTGATTTTTCCTGCCTGACTTTAGTTAAAACATCAATGAATAATTGAAATATGGAATCTTCTTTATCTTTAGATAAAGAACTTGCTACCACAGGCCAAGAAGAAATATGTATAGATTTATCCTTCTCAATTTTCTTAAAATAAGTTTGATAAATTTCTTCTGTAATAAAAGGCATTATTGGTGCAATTAATTTAAGCAATGTAAGCAGAGAATTATAAAGAACATATTGCACACTATCTTTTCCATTTTTGTTTTCGTATATTCTCTTTTTAACAATCTCCAGATAATTATCACAAAACATCTGCCAAAAGAATTTTTCTGTTTCAAGTTTCGCTCTTGAATATTCATAATTTTCAAAAGCTTCTGTGCAGAACAGAACAAGCTGATTTAATTTATTCAAAAACAATTCATCAATCTTCTCAATCTTTGCAGGTTTCTTGCCCTTGTAGTCTTTCAAATTCATAAATACAAAACTTGATGCATTCCATAATTTAGTTTCAAACTTTTTTCCTGCAATCAAATCCTTTTCCTGATAATCCAAATCCTCTCCTAATTTTGAGCCTGCAGCCCAGAATCTAAGCGCATCTGAACTATAATTCTTCATAACTTCCTGCGGACTTATTACATTTCCTTTGCTCTTGCTCATTTTTTCTCCACTCATTGTAACAAATCCTGAAATAGAAGTATTTTCCCAGGGAATTTCATTTTCATGATACAAAGACTTAACAACAGTATAAAACAGCCAGGTTCTAATAATATCATGTGCCTGAGGACGTAGTGAAAATGGAATTTTCACTTTATTTTTAACTAATGAGCTTGCCAGTTGCGGTGAAATAGAACTAGTCATCCATGTATCAAGAACTTTTTTTTCTCCAACTGCATCAGATTTACACTTAGGACATTTTTTCTTTATTGAAGTAGGTTCAACAGGAAGCTCTTTTTCATCAGCAATAATAATTTCACGACATTTTTCACATTCCCAAACAGGAATAGGAACACCAAAATGCCTGTCTCTTGAAATATTCCAGTCCCATTCCAAGCCATTCACCCAATTATCATATCTTTTATGCATGAATTCAGGATGCCATTTTATTTTATTTCCCTGTTCAATAAATTTCTTCTTTTTGTCAAGAATTCTTATAAACCATTGTTCAGTGGGCAGAAACTCAATTTCTGTTCCGCATTTATCATGAGTATTAACAGCATGTAATATTTGTTTTTGTTCTGTAATTAAATTATATTCTTTGAGCTTATTTAGGATATTTTTTCTAGCATCTTTTATCTTAAGTCCTTCAAAACCAATAACTGTATTGTTCATTGTACCATCTTTATCAATAACTATTTTGGGATTTAATTTATGCCTGTTGATTGCTTCTGCATCATACTTGTCTCCATAAGAACAAACCATCATTGCTCCTGTTCCTTTTTCAATATCAGCGCTCTCATCTGCAATAACAGGAACTTCAAAATCAAACCAAGGTATTTTTGCTTTTTTTCCAACAAGATTTTTATATCTTTTATCTTTTGGATTTACAAAAATTGCAACACAAGCACCAAGTAATTCAGGACGAGTTGTAGCAATTAAAAGATCCTTTCCTTGACATTTAAACCTGATTGTTGAAAATAACGAAGGCAGTTCCTTATCCTCAAGTTCAGCCTGTGCAACAGAAGTCTGGCATTCAGGACACCATAAACCTGGAAATGCTTTTTTATAGATAAATCCCTTTTTAAAAAGCTCTATAAAAGATTTCTGTGATAATCTCCTTGAATTATCATTAATAGTGGAATAATAAAGTTCATAATCGCATGAAACACCAAGATTTTTCCAGTCCTGGATAAAATCAGGAGTTATTTCTTTTAATGTCTTGACACAGAGTTGTATAAACTCTTCTCTCTTCATCTTTTTGCTTTTGACATTTTTCAATTTTTCAATTAATCTTTCAGTAGGAAGCCCATTGTCATCAGTTCCAAACGGATAAAAAACATTCCCACAATACATTCTTTGAAATCTTGCAATAAAATCCATCTGTGAATACATATATGCATGTCCAATGTGCATTTTTCCAGATAAAGTAGGCGGCGGAGTATCAATTGAAAAAACTTTTCCTTTTGCATTTGAATTAAACTTATAGATTTTTTCCTTCTCCCAAAAACTTATAATCCTTTTTTCAACCTCTTTAGGATTATAAGGACCAGAAATCTTTGATTTCTCGGACTTTCTAATCTTCTCTTCAACTTCCTTTGCATTGTATTCTGCCATGAAATCTTGAAGCAGGATTATGTTTTAAATCTTATGTTCTTGTATACAAATAATTAAAAACCCTCAAAACAAGAAAAAATAATGGAAAAGCAAACAAATGGATTTCTCTATGTAAATCCAAAAGAAAATAGCTTTGAGAGAGCAGTTCATCTTGTATGGGCACATCCAAAATTAGGAGAAGGTAGAACTACCCTTGATTTATATTTAAGACAAGGCTTAGATTGTGATGAATCAACAAGGCAATTAATGTTAAATGCTCCTCCTCAAACAAATCATATTGCATCATCTAATGGTCTTGAACAGCCAACAGCAGAATTAGTATATAGTTCAACAAGAGGAACAGAAGAAAATCCTGAATTAGTTAAAGACGTAGAATCATATAGATTATCCTGGGCTCTTGAAGCAAGAGGATGTAAAATTCTAAGTTATACTCAAACTCCAGAGGGCAATAGATTAATTCATGCATCTCCAGATATAAAACAGAGAATAGAACCTTTTCTGACTAGAAGATAATCTGCTCTGTCCGGAATAATCTTATGATAGACTTATATTCTCCAAAAATAGCCTGTTTTTTATTTTTCTCCCCCTATTAATGAGGGAGAACAAATCAAAAACGAGGAAATAATTGTGCAAAAATGTATTAATTTTTAACTCTGGACAGAACAAAGGCTAACAATAACTTTAAAAATAGTTATATTCTTTAATTAATATGGCAAATCAAGGTTTCAGCTTACCATCAAGTTATGGCGGCTTAATGCATTATAATGAAGAATACAAAAGCAGATTCATGCTAAAACCTGCTTATATAATTATATTTGTAATTTTTATAATAGCTCTTGTAGCAGTTCTAAAGATTTTCTATCCTGTTGCAGTATAAAAATAGATAAAGTTCCTTGCCAGTTAGCAGGTCAAGATTTAGATTTAGGAGAAAATAGGTGGTTAGGATTGATTAAAATGGCTAGTGTTTAGATTTATTATTTATGCGTTGCAATAATCTGAGTTTTAGAAAAAGGTAATCTAAAAGTTTCAACTGCTTTTTCTAAACCTTCTTGCGTTTCGCTAACAAAAGTTATTGTATCGACTTCTAAACTTCTATCGACTCTTTTATTAACCTCTACATAATTCTCACTAAGAATATAACCATCCGTTCTGTTTATTCTATCTTCCTTATAAGTTACATTAACCCATTCTCGTTCAATCCTTTCTGCTAGTGCATTTAATGTACGAACGGATAACCCTTGAATTGGGCTAGAACCTGCTTTGTAGTATCTGATTCTAAATCCATAATTTAAAGTTTCATTCATTATTTTATAACATTATTTTAATTTAAAAACAAATAGATAATATAAAATATATTTCTAAAAGTGACTTTAACTTAACAGCTCACATTTTAGTTAATTATAAAAACTCTAAGTTTTTAACATTTATAACTAATTAAATATACAAAACTAAAAAACAAACAATAAAATGTTTCCTTCAATAGACCCAAAAAAAATGAATGCTTTAATGAAGCAGATGGGAATGGCTCAGGAAGAAATTCCTGCAAAAAGAGTAATTATTGAATGTGAAGATAAAAACATAGTCATAGAAAATCCTTCTGTAATGAAAATAAAAATGCAGGGCAATACTAATTTTCAGATTTCTGGAGATATTTCTGAAGAAAATGCAAGCTCGTCATCTGAAAATGATGAGGATTCCAAATTTGCAGAAGACATCAAAACAATAATTGAAAAAACAGGCTGTTCTGAAGAACAGGCAAAACAAGCACTTGAAGATTCTGACGGAGACTTAACTGAAGCAATTCTAAATTTAAGTTAAGTCCTTACTTTTGGCGACTTAACTGAAGCAATTCTAAATTTAAGTTATAGGAAATCACTTTAATAATCGTATAAGCGTTAGTGATTTACTATTTAGGGAATAACATTAAAAGTCACGGAAATTAATGTTATTCACTATAAGTCATTACTTTTGGATTTAGCAGAAGCTATTTTGAGTTTGAGCTGAATTTAAATTTATCAGTATCATAAATGACTTTGCAGTTATGGCATCTGTTGATTTGTTGTGGCTTCTGATTTATAACTTCTATTGCTCATCTTTTCTTAATCATCTCATCTCCATAACTCCTCAGATTTTTACATTACTGATATTTTGGTATCATAAAGGCTTATCAGTTATGGCGTCTGTTGATTAAGCGAAGCATCTGTTCATAACTTTTGCTTCTCACAAACATTTCTTAATTTATCACATTAATAATATTTTACTGCATCTTAAAATTAGATAGTTCTTTCAATCCATGAAATCTCTCATTTTTCCCTATCCACCAGTAATTAAAATCAACCTATAATTATATTAACAAATTCTCCCTGGATATTATGTAAGATAAAAAAGCAATTAATTAAAATGCAACAGTTTCAGGACAATTTAGCAAAAGCAATAAGACATCTTCAAATAGCAGACCACATGGCTTATGTAACATATCCTCTTATAAATGACAGAAGACTCATATTAAAGATATTTGAAGAAATCTACCAGTCAATAATCAATCTGATAATAGCAATAGTTGACTATGAAACATTTTCAAAAGACCTTAATATTCTTAAGCATGAGGAAGAAAAAATAAAAAGATTTTTTGATATTTATTCAAGAAACCACCTAACAGTGGAACAAATAATAAAAATAAAAGAAATAATTGAAATAAACCAGAAACACAAGCAGAGTGCAGTTGAATTTATAAGAAAAGACAGGATAATCATCATGCTCGATAATCTGAAAACACACAGCCTGGACATAAAAACAATAAAATCCTATCTCTTGACTGCAAAAGAATTTCTAATGAGAATCAACAAACTAATGAAAAGAGAATAAAATAAGAGAATTATTGGTAATGTTAAATCTGATAAGTTATGGCATTTGTTGATTGTTAAGTTATTTATTTTATATTTATCAAAAAAACAATGTGCCACCACATGTCAGAAATCAAAGATTTCTGAGCACC
>JBBSYU010000143.1:0-6288 GCA_038045105.1 Nanobdellota archaeon
ACACCAAAAGAATATCCACTTACTAAAGTAAGTGGTTTAATTTCGGACATAAAAATCTGATAAGTTGTGTAGATGAGGAGATTAAGAGGTTTATGAGAAGAAAAAGATGAAAATTAGATGCTCTGCAAATCAACAGATGCCATAACTGATAAAAATATATGATACCAAATTAGTATTAATTAATACAAAAAGGGATTCTAAAAATGAACAACAAAATGAAAACAAAGATAATGTTTATTAATCCTCCGCAAACAAATAATATAAATGTAAAATACAACAATATAAAATTTCCATTGGGATTTTTATATATGGGAGGGATTCTGGAAAAAAATGGATTTCAGGTTAAAATACTTGATTGCCCAATATATTACAAAAAAAAGAGGAAAATAGATTCAAACACCGTTAAAATAGGGCTTTTTTCAGAAGATATTGAAAAGGAAATAAAAGAATTCCAGCCAGATATTGTAGGAGTTTCATGCGCCTATACTGCTTACGAATCTGACTCTTTTGAATTAATAGAACTTATAAAGAAAATTTCTAAGGAAATAAATAAAAAAATGCTTATAACAGTAGGAGGTGCGCATACCTCTGCGAATTCAGAATATGTCCTTAGAAATAAAAATATAGATATAACTATAATTGGAGAAGCAGAGGAAACAATATTGGAGATAGCAAAAAAATATGAAGAAAAACATTTGTCTGAAAAAGATTTGTTAAAAATAAAAGGTATAGGGTTTAGATATAAGGAAAAAATAAAAATAAATCATCCTAGAGGGCGTATAAAAAACCTGGATAAAATAAATGCAGCCTGGCATTTGGTGGACATGAATCTATATTTTCAACACCCAGATAATTCTCTTGTGACTATGAGAGGTCCTTCAGTAGATATTGTAACAAGTAGAGGATGTCCTGGGAATTGCGTATTTTGTTCTATCCGAACTGTCTGGGGGAGAGTTTGGATTGGAAGATCAGCTAAGAATGTTGTTGATGAATTAGAGATGTTAAATAAAAAATATGGAGCAAGGCATTTTAGGATTTTTGATGATAACTTAACATTAGACCGGAACAGGATTATTGAAATATGCAATGAAATAATAAGAAGAAAACTTGATATTAAATGGGATACCCCCAACGGTGTTGCTTTTTGGACACTCGATGAAGAAGTTCTAAAAAAAATGAAAAAAGCAGGCTGTTATAGAATAACTTTTGGAATTGAATCTTGTTCAAAAGATACCCAAAGATACATAAAAAAAATAGCAGACTTAAAAAAAATAGATTTTCTGATTGATTTATGCCATAAAATAGGAATATGGATATGTGCAACATTCATAATAGGATTTCCATATGAAACCTCTAAGGAATTAGAAATAACCACCAATTACATCACTAATTCAAAAATAAATTTTGCATTTTTATGCATTGCTCAGCCTTATCAGGGAACTGACCTGTATGATGATTTCAAAAAAGAAAAATTATTGAAGGAATTCCAACCAGACAGCAATGTTCTCAAATCAAAATATAACACAAAATATTTCACATCTGAAGAACTAAATCAAATAAGAGTTTCAACACTAAGAAAATTTTATATAAACAGGGCTATCTCTTATTTAAACCCTATTATTTTTTATAAAGAATTGCTCTCAAAAATAAGGAGTTTTGAGGATTTAAAATACATTTTAAAAAATTTAAACAACTTAGTATTCGTACTTTCTTTTGTTCTGGCTGTCAATAAGCAGAAAAATAAAGATTAAATAAAAGAAATTCATATTGTTTATAATTTTAATTGAGAATAAATCCACATCCTTTAGGATGTGGTAAATATCAGTAATGTCAAAACTTATAAGCTTTGCAGATGAGGTGATTAAGAGAAGTAAGTAGATGAATACAATTCATCAAGAGAAGTAAGTAGATGAATACAATTCATCAAGAGAAGTAAGTAGATGAATACAATTCATCAAGGTGACAGCAACAGATGTAACAACGGAGATTAGACAATACCAAGGAAACCCACACATTTATGTGTGGGAGGATGTCATTATATTGGTAATGTAAAAAAATTTAGAGAGTTATACTTCAGATGCTCTCGAGAAATCAACAGAAACTTTCTTATGATTTGTGGCATTACTAAAAACTCTTTAAAGAATGTTATTAGTTCCCTCTTAATTTTTGCTTAAAAACACTTAGGCTCATGGTTATGAGTTTGTTAAAATCTCCTTCTTTAAGCATCTTTATAGCTATTTTTAGATTATCACTGAACTTTAATTGCCCCTTCTTTTTCCCCCACCAATAAAGTATTTCAGCAGATGCAGCACCAACCTCAGAATAACTAAGGTTAGGCCCGGTATATATTGGAGCTCTGCTGTGATATTTCTCCCCAATACATTCTTTAAGCCATACATCCTCGTCCCATAACCCCTTTTTCTTTCCTATTTCATATACCTCTGTTTTAGGATAAGCCAATAAAATTGAAGCAGTTGTTACATCAGGATTAAGTTCTTCAATATATTTTTTCTTTAATTCTATATTTTCTTTCGTTTCATGATCTCCGCCAATTATAAAATAACTTTTTGTTTTAATTCCATATTTTTTGCATAAATCAAATGCAGCTTTTGTTTGAGCCTTTGTGTGACTTTTTTTAAACCATCTTATCCCCTCTTCTGTGCAATCTTCAACACCAAATTCAAGCATATTGCAATTTGCCTTTTTCAGCCACATTAATAATTCATCATCAACTATATTCACCTCTGCTCTGCATTGCCACCCTATTTTTTCATGCAATCTCTCTTTAATTATTAATTTGCATATCTCTATTGCTCTTTTTTTATTTGAAGTAAAGTTATCATCATTAAAAACAATGAATCTTATTCCAAGATTATATAGCATTTTTATTTCTTCCAGGACACTTTTAGCAGATCTAAATCTTATTTTATAACCCCAAAAATTGCCTGATGAACAAAAAGTGCATCTAAATGGACATCCTCTTGAACTTATTATACTCCCATAGGGATATTTCTTATATTCCTCAGGATATTCAGGTTGAGAAACATATTTTTTAAGGTCAAAAAATTTCCATTCAGGAAAAGGCAGTTCATCTAAATTTTCAATTATTGAAGCAGGAGGATTATGTACTATTTCACCATTCTTTCTATAAGATATCCCAAGTATCTTACTAAAATCATCAAGTCCCTGTTTTTTTTCAAGGGAATTTATCAGTTTTAAAGTTGTATATTCTCCTTCATTCCTGACTATGAAATCTATAAAATTATAATTCTTTAAAAGCTGGTCAGGAACAAGAGTAGGATGAGGCCCCCCTAGAATAACCGGAATTTTATATTTATCTTTAATAATCTTTGCAAGCTCTAATGCCTCAAATCTATTAGTTGTGTTCATTGTTATTCCAACAACCTCCGGCAATGTCTTATCAGCATATTTAACCATTTCTTTAATTGAAGAATCAGCCCCATCATGTAAAAAAGCTTTATGTCCATTTTTATTAAGCAAAGAGACAATATACGCAATTCCCAAGGAAGGAAAAACTTTATCATTTTGAGGAGGGCTTAAAAATAATACTTTCATAGAGATTTTAAAATAAGGTTAATTAAAAGCTTTTCTGTAATTTACTATATGTTAATTTTCACTAAAATTATACTTGAAAATAAAATAATAAAAATATATAACTCCTGTAATGAAAGAAAGCAATGGATGCAAAATCCATGCCCTTTCTTTTGTTTCAATAATTTTTTTCATAGAAAGAAAAATGTTGGGAATTACTGTTATTATGAAAAAAATATTAATCAACATCTCTTTCCTTTCAATTTTTGTTGAAGGAATATAAGAGAAACTCGTCCCTCTTTTTTCAATTTTTTTATAAACTCCTGCCCATTTATTCTTTTTTCTAATAAAATCAAAAAATCCTTTTGTTGCTGAATGATGTGTGGATGCATTTTTTGAGATCGCAACACAATCATGCCCATAATTAACAAGTTTCATAACATTCTCAATATCCTGCACATATCCTCCTAACCTGTCTAAAATATCTTTTTTATAGACAAAACAATTCCCCCCAGTTATAAGAAGATTATTTGGATTTATTTTAATGATTATGTAATCTCTATTGTCTTCTCCTATTTTTTTAGGGTTAATAAATCCGCCAAGGCTTCTATAGGCAAAAAAAGGGTCTGTTCCAGTTAATGAAACATACTGGTTTGTTAAGCTATCTCCATGATCAACTTTAACATTACAAACACAACCAAATATATTTTTTTCTTTAAAAGAATTTTTAAACGGAATAAGCATCTCTTTAATGCAATTCTCGCCTTGTAATTCATTATCCTGATCTATGATAAAAACATACTCTCCCTTTGCCTTTTTCCACCCTAACCATTTTCCCATACCATAACCTTCTGGAAGTCTCTTTGGATTGTTTAGGATTATTATCTCTTTGTGTTTTTTCTTCAATTCTCTTAAAACATGCAATGTTTTATTATCCGAGCCTCCATCAACAATTATTATTTCCTTTTTTCCAGAATATTTTTGCTTGAAAATACTTTTAATGCATTTTAATAATAATTCAGGAGAATTATAACTGCATACAATAAAACTGATGAAAGGCTCCATTTTATTTTTCTATTTCTAATTTAAATAAAATCTCAGAGCATGGCAAGACCCAGCAAAAAAACCTTTCGTAAATAGCAGGATTTATGTTTATTATAGGATTAAAAATATAATTAAGAAAAGTAAAACTGTCTCTTGTAAAATTCAGTTTCCGGTTCTTTATTTTAACCTTCGGCATGTCTCTGTAGAAACATTCATTTGTGAAATAATCAAACGTGAAATAGCTAAAAAAAAGTTTGTGGGTAGGGTCTCTATAAGTAACTCCGCAGGAAAAATGAGGAGCTCTTATTATTATTTCTGAATTATTTTTTCCGATTCTTCTTATCTCTTTTATTGTTTTTATCAAATCATCAACATGTTCTAAAACATGTGAGCAGTAAATTTCATCAAAAGTATTGTCTTTAAAAGGCCATGGAAACTTGTTAATGTCATGGACAATATCCACCCCATCCAATTTAGCCCAGTCAAGATTGACATATCCTTTCTTTATATCTTTGCCGCATGCTAAATTAAGTTTCATTTCAGTATTTCTATTTAGATTTATTTTTAAATATTTTTTTAAAATACCCATAAATCATTCCAATTCCATAGCTTAGATGTATTATTGGATAAATAAAAGATAAAATAAATACGGCCCTATAATCTTCATTATTTATAGAATCATAAGCTGAAAAGATTAGAACGAGGAATATATAGAAGAATAAAGGAAGAAATATCCACGAACCAGAACTTTTAAAATTCATGCCAACAACATTCCCTGTAATGCTTGGATTAAATAAAATCACGCCTAATAGGGAAAGTAAATAAATTAAAAAAATACTTGGAATAAAAAAGAAAGGCATTTTAAGAGTCTCAAAAAAACTTTCTTTCATAGGCCTTGCCTTTCCATAACTGAATATTTGTTTAATCAATCCTATAGAACCAGCTCGCCTTCTGTGGTAAATAATTATCTCTGGATTATAAGCAACCTTGAAATTTTGTTTTTTTGCATCTGATATAAATTTTGGATCCTCTCCCGGGAATAAATTTTTGTCAAATTTTACTTTTTTTAAAACTGCCTTTTTGCATATTAAATTTGCAGAGGTTAGCATAGTCTCATCAGCATCTAAGTTTAATCTCTGTGCAGAATATCTATTTGAAATCTTCCATGCTCCAAACTTTGAGCTTAAAGCATACCCTGAGATTTTTGCAAATTTTCTATCATCTTTCGGAGTTAATTGCGGCCCTCCAACAATATCAATATCCTTATTTTTTTCAAAAAATTCCTCAACTTTTTTCAAATAATCATCTTCTAAAACAGCATCATCATCTAAGAATACAATAAAATCTCCTGTTGATTTTTCAGCCCCCTTGTTTCTATTTTCAGAGGGATTTCTCCCCCTAATGACTATTACTTGAAATTTTTCTGTAGGGTAATCAAGATTCCTTATAGAACCTAATATTTCTGCATTTCTTTTTGCTCCAGTCATTTCAAAGCCTAAGCTTACCAATGTTCCACGGATATATTTTCCGCCATAAAATTGTTCAAGAAATAGTTTATTTAATTTCGCAAGTGATGGTGTTTTATTTACAACAGTCGAATCCCATCCGGTCAGAATTTTTGCTACTTCTTTCTGAATGTCTTTTGCTGTCGCCGATAAAAAATTTTGAAAACTATTCATTTTTATAAACCTT
>JBBSYU010000144.1:0-18389 GCA_038045105.1 Nanobdellota archaeon
AAGCAAATTTACAGATTATACCTGTTGTGTTGCCCTAATCATGCAACACAGCTTAAGATACTAAATTAGTTATCAGTTTAATATATTTGCTCTCCATCAAACAAAAAGCATTTACAAAATTATTATAAAATAGATAAATGCTTTTTGTTTCTAACGATGTCGAGTTAATAACATTAGTAATAAAAATCAGCGAGATTGTTGAGCAGGAGGAAACAATCGAGCAAGAATAATCAAAATAAAATTAAAAAGGCAATATGAGGATTAGTGAAATATTTTTAAGTATTCAGGGAGAAGGAATAGAGACAGGCTTGCCTACTATTTTTATTAGATTATCTGGATGCAATCTTAAATGTTCCTGGTGTGATACTAAATATTCTAATTCTCTAAAAGGAAAAGAGATGAGCATTAATCAAATCTTAAAAAAATGTGAAAAATTCAAGATAAAAAGAATCTGTATTACGGGAGGAGAACCCTTAGTGCAGAAAAAAGAATGCTTAGAACTAATAAGATTGTTAATTAAAAGGAAATATGAGATAATTATTGAAACAAATGGTTCTATTGATATTGAGAATATTCCAAAAAAAACAATAATTTCTCTGGATATTAAATGCCCTTCTTCAAGAATGCATGATAAGATGTTATATAAAAATATTAAATTTATTGGAAAAAAAGACCAAGTTAAATTTATTATTGGTAATAATGAAGATTATGAATTTGCTAAAAAGCAGATAAGAAAATATAATCTTGAAAAAAAGACAAATGTAATTTTTCAACCTGTATATCAAAATAATTTTACAAAATCTTTAATAAGAAAAATTTTAAAAGATAAACTTGATGTAAAGTTTGGACTTCAGGTTCATAAAATAGTAAATATAAAATGAAAATATGAAAAATGCCTAATAAAATGAAAAATGCAATAATAATATGCTCTGGAGGATTGGATAGTGTTGTTACCTCTTATTATGTTAAAAATAGGTTAAAATACAAAAAACCGATAATTTTATTTTTTAATTATGGACAGAGAACCCTTGAACAGGAAAGAAAAGCAAGCAAAAAAACAGCAGAAAGACTGAACGCGGATTTTATTGAAATAAAACTGGAAGAATTGAAAAAAATATCAACTTCAATGATTAATTCTGATAAGAAAGCAAAAAAAATTTCCAGGAAAGAACTAAGAGACTCAAAAAAAGAATCTGATAAATATTATGTTCCTTGCAGAAATACAATTTTTATTATTTATGCTCTTTCTTTGGCAGATAGTCTGAAAATCAAAAACAAGAAAGATTATAATATTTTTCTTGGATTTAAATGCGAGGGAAAAGAATCTTTTCCAGACACAACAATTGAATTTGTAAAACAAATGAATAAGTTGAGGGAAATATCCACAAATGTAAAGGGAAAGATAATTGCTCCTCTGATTAAGAAAGATAAAGAAGATATTATTATTCTTGGAAAAAGCCTTGGTGTTAATTTTAAAGATACTTATAGCTGTTATATTGGCGGTGGAAAAAGAGAAAAGAACAAACACTGTGGTGTTTGTCTTGCCTGCAGATTAAGGCAGGAAGGGTTTTACTGGGCAAATATAAAAGATCCTACTGAATATAAAGAAAAAGCCAGGGATTTTCGGCTGGCAGGATAACTAAACCCTATATCTAACCTTATCATACCATGCTTTGAATGAAACAGGCATGCTTCTGAAAGCAGGTTTTAATATTCTTTCCCTGATTAAATCTATTTGTGAAACAAATAAAAGAACAATTTTTGTTAAAAGAGGATTTTTTAGATTCTTTTTTACTCTCTCTTCTTTTAATAAATAATTAATAAAGAAATCCGGCATTAGCCCGTATCTTGTTTCTGTTGCAACTCCCCTCATTAAATTCAAGATTAAATTAAGATACATATTTTTCTTTTTTAATTTAATATGCGCTGCCCTGTCCCAGTAATTTAAATTAGCAGCTGAATCTTCTTCTTTTTTGATTATGCCTTCTTCTTTTGCTTTGCAATACAAGGGAGTTGAGGTGAAAAAAACAAGATTATTTACAGATAAAAAATAAGGTTTTGGTATTTTTTGTAATAGTCTTATCATAGCAATGATATCTTCTGGTTTTTCATAGGGATTAGAGGTAATAACATCATACATCACGGCTAATTTATCTTTGTATTTATTCACTATTTTTGCAGCTTCAAGAACTTCTTTATCAGTCTGGTTTCTATGATATATCTCTTTATTTACTCTTTCAACTCCTTGTATTCCTATTATAATATCTGTGCATCCTGCATCAACAAGTGCTTTAATTTTTTCTTCTGAAGTTGTTTTTGGGTCTGTCAGGCATTTAAACCTCATATTAACTTTTTCCTTATATTCTCCACAAAAATCTTTAATTTGTTCTGTAGTCCTCATTGAAAAAGTATCATCTCTTATGTCAAAATATTTTAGAGTCTTGAATCTTTTTTTCAGGTCTAGAATACAATCTATAATATAATCTGGAGAGTGCCATCTTACTATTTTTTTCCTTTTTCCCTCATAAAGCTTGTTTAGTAAATCATTGCTGCAGTAGGCACACCCATAAGGGCATCCTCTTCCTGTTAAAAAGAAAATCTGCCCTCCTAAATCTGTTTCACGAAACTTTATTATTTTATTTTTATCTAAAATATAATGGTCCTGAATGTCATAATCAACAGGAGGAAGTGTGTCTAAGTTATCTATTAAATTTCTTACTGGATTTTTTATTATTTTTCCTGTTGTCTTATCTCTTATCCATAGATTCTTTATTTTATTTACTGATTTATTGTTTTCAAGAGCTTTAACTAAATCAATTATAGTTCCTTCACCTTCTCCAACACAGATAATATCACAATGATTAATGCATTCTCCAGGGGAGATTGTTGCATGAATTCCTCCCCAAACAATTGGCTTGTTTAATCTTTTCAGTTTTTCAATAACTTGTATTGCTCTTGGAGCTGTTGATGCAAAAGAATTTATTCCTATCAATTCAGATTCTTTGCATAATTCATAAACCTGTTTTAGTGCATTTTCAGGATAAATTTTATTATAGTCTTCTGAATAAGCAAGAAAGATTATTTTTACTTCATTGCCTTGTTTCTTCAGAACACTTGAAATTGTTCTTATTCCCTGGTCAGATGGAAAAGTTGCTGTTGAAATTAAAGTTATTTTCATAATAACTCCTGAAAAAACATTTTGGTAATGCACAATACCACAAAGCTTATTCTCAGTTGATTAAGCGGTTCTTCTGATTTATTACTAAAATATTTTACTTTATTATAAGTTATAGATTTATTCATAAATAAAGCAAAATATAAGTATTTTTTAAGTGTTTGTGTGCTTGGCTACATATTAGTAAATTGGTAATGTAAATAACCTAAGAGATATGGAGTTAAATGATTAAGCGAAAGCAACAGAAGCTATAACAAATTAACAGATGCCTAATATCTTAAATATAAACGATACTGATACAAAATATATCTGTAATGTTAAATTAAAAAGTTGCGCAGATGATATGATTAAGATGTTTATGAGAAACTAAAAAATCAACAGATGTGACATATCTTAAGTACGTACAATTCTAATAAATTAATCTTTTATTACAGATATATTTTAATATATTTCATGAAAATACTGACAGAGAATATAAATGCTTTAAATGTTGATTCTCTCGGAAAATTATATGAAAGCAGTGATTTTAGCTGGCGGGAGAGGTTCTAGGTTAAGTAATCTTACAAAAGAAAGAAATAAGAGCATGTTGAGGTTATTTGAAAAACCTTTGATAGAGTATAACCTAGAGCATGCTTTTGAGGCAGAGGTTAGTGAGATAATAATTGTTGTTGGCTATAGGAAGGAAGAAATAATAAGATATTATGGGCATGAATTTAAGGGAATAAAAATAAGCTATGTTATACAAAAAGAACAAAGAGGTTTGGTTAATGCAATTGAATGTTCAAAAGAAAAAATAGGAAATTCTGATTTTATTTTAATGCTTGCTGATGAAATACTGGTAAATCCTAATATAAAAGGCATGATTAAAAAATTCAAAAAAGAAGAGCTTTTTGCAATCTGCGGAATTACTTTTGAAAATGATAAATCAAGCATAGGAAAAACTTATTCTGCAATGTATAATGAAAAAGGCAGGGTGTTCAGATTAATTGAAAAGCCAAGATTTCCGATAAACAAATTAAAAGGAACAGGACATTGCATTTTGAGAAATGAAATATTAAATTACATTGAAAGAACTCCTATAAATGCTAACAGGGGGGAAAAAGAACTTGTTGATTTAATACAGGTTTCAATTGATGAAGGAAAAAGGGTTTATGTTTATGTTGTAACAAAAAGCTATGTTAATATCAATACTGAAGATGATTATAATCTTGCAAAAGAAATGCTGAGGAAGAGCAATCCAAAAGTTCTTATTGTTCATACTCAAATGAAATATTTTGGAGGAGCTGAATTATTAATCGTTGAATTAGCGAACTGGCTGACAAAAAAAGGAATAAAAAATGATATTTTAGCATTGTCAAAATCAAAAGAAGTTGAAGATTTATTAATAAACACTGAAATAATAATTCCAAAGCATGATATTAATCTAGAGCCTCCTGGTTTTAAAAATACAAAAGAAATATTAAAGTTTATTAAAATTTACAGGAAAGAGATAAAAAAATTAAAAAACAATTATGATGTTATTAATTTTCATAATTTTCCTGTTACCTGGACACTTTTTCCAAGAAAAAAACCCTGTGTCTGGATGCTTAATGAACCTCCAAATTTATGGAGCAGGCCTGATGCTGGAATTTTATTAAAAACATTGAATAAATTAAGAAATGCCCTTGATAAGAAGATAATAAGAAATTCTGTTGATATAATCTGCGTTGCTGATGAGTTTAACAAAGAAAGGTGCATTGAGAGATATGGAAAAACTCCAAGAGTTGTTTATTATGGTGTAAATTATGATTTTTTTTCAGGGGGAAATGAAAGAAGAGCATTAAAGAAATTTAATTTAACTAATAAGTTTATTATTGTCCAATCTGGAATGATAACTGAGCAGAAAAATCAGCTGGAATCTGTTAAAGCAATTGAAAAAGTAAAAAATTCAATTCCAGATTTATTATTGGTAATTGCTGGAAAAGAGGCTGATGAAGAATATATTAAAAAAATTAAAAATTACATAAACAAAAATAAATTAGAAAAATATATCTTATTTACTGGAAATCTTGGAAGAGAAGATTTAAGAGATTTGTATAAAGCAAGTGATGTTGGTTTATTTCCAATTGGAAAGCAGGGGGGATGGCTGGCTCCTTTTGAACTCCTCTGCAGCGGAAATCCTATAATTGTTTCTGAAGAATTAGGAGCTGCTTCAATTGTAAAAAAATTCAATCTTGGAATTGTAACAAATAATTATTCAGAAGAATTATTAAACATATATAAAAATAAAGAGGAATTTTCAAAACAAGCAAAAGCTGCTTCTTTATTTGTAAAAAAGAATCTGGGATGGAATGTATTTGCAGATAATATGATTAATGCTTATAAGGATGCTTGGAAGAAATAATATTACTTTATAGTGGTAAAACAATAGAAAGATTTATATATGGTTAAAGGGTAAGAAAAAAATGGGAAATCCAATTGTTTATGATGAAAATGACCTTAGAATGGATTTAAGAACTCAAAGAATATACCCTCCAGTTATAACTGCAGTTGTTTCTGGAAAACATCCAAATTATGTTTTTTACTTTCAATGTGGAATGGCTGATATTCCTAGGGTAATAGGAGAATTTCCAGATGCAGTTTTAATTGCGAGGGGAATTAGACATTATCCTGATTTAACTTTAAGATTAGATGAGATAGTAAGAGAGATTAATAAAGGAGAAGATTCTTTAGATACATTAAAAACATTTCTTGCTTGAAGAGTTTAGGATTAGTATTATAAAATTTCTAAAAGCTATGGCATCTGTTTCTTTCGCTAATTTACTAACCCCTCTAACTTATTGTGCCTCATTTTCATAACTTTTGCTTTTCATTAATATCTTAATCTGCTGATTCCATATCTCTTAAATCATATACACTACCAATATTTTTTATTAAATTAATCAGATTTCATCCCACATCCCTTTAAATCATAAGCAGGGCAGTGAGAACATTCCTTGGGACATTTGTTATTTCTTATCATTTTTCTCATATTAATATATCTTGGAGAATACCAAATTTTCCTGAATGGCTGCTCTAATGCATTTCCCAGAGAAAGTTTTTTCTGCCAGTCTCTCTGGTTATCCTCATTTTGAGCACAGCAGGGTGTTACATGCCCTGTGACAAAGATAAATGGCATTATGTATTCCTTGCAGTTTCTTATTGGAGGTTTGCATGACAAACCTTCTGCTTCCTGCTTAGCAGACATATTAATTGTTATTGGAATATTGTATTTTTTTGCTCTTGCATTAACTTTTTCAACATAATCCTTGTCTATTCTTACTGAAAATTTTTCTGCTTCTTTATAAGTATGAAGCATTGGGGTTACAAGTATTTCTCCTACTTCTGTATTTAGTGAATGAACTAAATCAATAAAATCAAGTATTTCATTTTTTGACTTGCTTGTTATAATGTAATGAAAATTTAGAATTGGAAATCTTTTTTTCATTTGTTTTTTTAATTTAACAAAAGTTCTAAGATTTTTCATTATTTTATCAAAATCACTTCCAACACAAACTGCTTCAAAGGATTCTTTAGATGCACCATACACACTTAAGAACTGAAAATCAGGACCTATTTCAATTAATTCTTTTATTTGATTATCATCTTTAAAATGAGCAAAATGGTCAAAAACTTCAATTATTGTTCCTTTTGATTTTATATATCTCATCATTTTATGATAATCTTTATTTAAATATGAACTTCCTATTCCTGTCAAGCCAATCCATTTTGGTTTTCCAAAATCATCAAATATTTTCTTGAATTGCTCAAAACTCATGTTTTTTGAAGGTTCTTTCCAGTAACGATGTTCACAACACAAACAAGCAAAATTACATACAGTTGTTGGTTCTATTTCCAAGAATGGTGGAAATAAGTCAATTCCTAATTTTGGCAGGATTTTATTTAAAATCAGAGCTGCTGTTCTTCTGTTCCACCATAAAGGATAAACCCAGAGCATATTATAGATTTCCCTGAATCTTCCAGCTAAAACAAAATTTGAAAACAGTTTTATTTTATGCTTTAATGACATTGATGGCATAAATTGATGAAAAGAAAACAGGTTTATAAAGATAATTATGTTTTTTGAATAACCTTATTTACTTACGTTTCTGAAGCACTTTAATATTTGTCGACTCTGTCAGATAAATATCCTTTTGTATTGGTAGTGTGATAAACTTCAAGTTTTGCAAGTAGGCATAAGCGATTTAATCATGCTTTCCATAGCTGAGTTAATTGATGATACTAATACTGAGTAAAAATAAACTTCAGAAACGTAAGCTATTTTGAATAACTAAATATTTTTAAATTGAATAATTAAATTTATATTGGAAGTCTAATGTAAGTTATATAATATAGTTACTATCAAGTTTTGAAGTGGGCATCTCTCGCTTAGCCATCTTATCCAAAACTCATCAGTTTTTTATATGTCCAAAATGCTCTTTGTTAATGTTATGTGACTTTAGTCCGTAGATACCAAAGGCATTTTGGATCACACAAAAAAACTTTCAGAAGTTTTTTGGGTGCACTCAGAAATTCTCTGAAAAATTTCTGATGTGCTCAAGAACTCACTCTCTGGAATTTATTCCAAAGTTCTTGACATTACTAAAATTAATTTAAAAGTTCTGCCAAATTATCAATAACTCTCCGCGCACCAGCTGCAATTAATTCTTCTCTTCTTGTAGTTCCGGTTGTTACTGCTACTGGATTTACTCCTGCAAAAAGTGCGGCTTCAACATCTCTTGGAGTATCTCCTACTAAAAAAATATTTTTCCAATCTCCATTCCATCCATAATTTCTTGCGCTTAAAATTGCAAAATTTACTAGATTGCTTCTTTCATAGGCTTCATTTCCAAATCCACCAAAAGGAAAGTATTCATTTATTTTAAAATATCTTAATTTTTTTCTTGCCATTTCTTCTACATTTCCAGTGACTATTCCTAATTGATTTCCTTGTGCTAATCTTGAGAGTGTTTCAGGAACTCCTGGAATAATTTCAACTCCTGAAGGAGTTTCTGGATAAATTTTGCCAAAAGCATGCAGGCATCTTTCTATAGACACTTCATCATAAGGAATATTATGCTGTCCTAAAATATTTCTTAAAATTCTTCTATCGGTAAGTCCATGAAAAGGAGTTAAATCAACTTTTGTTTGAGCTTGGAATGTTTCTTTAATTGCTTGTTCTAAAGAAGAGTCATAAGGCCCAAGACCTTTTAACAATGTTCTATCAATATCAAATAAATATAATCCCATTATAAAATTCCTTCATCTTTCAATGCTCTCATAAAATTCATTGTTGATTCATAAATAGGGCCATAGAATCTTTTTCCATCATTTAGTTCTCCTACTATTGTTTCAACCTTAAATTTTGGAAGCGTAAAATGATATGCTTCTTTTTGTTCAAGAGTTCTATCTTGCAATCCTTTTTTTATTCTTGCTTCAAATCCTGCAATATCATCCAAGCTATTGCAAACTGGAAATCTTGATAAATCATCTAAAAATCCAAAACTAAACAAAGGTTGAGGAATTTTTCCTGCTTTCATAAATGGAAGACAATTAATTGCTAATCCATCTCTTGGAAATTGTTCAAAGTGTTCTAGACCTGCTTCCTGACATAATTCAAGTGCTGCTGTAACAGATGGATGTTGTCCATAAACTCCCATTCCAGCAGCTGCTGCCTGAAATCCAAAAGGTGCTGAAATATTAGTTCCCCTCATGTGAAACAAAAATCTTTGTGATTGGGGATCATAGCAATTAGATAGTGTTCCTGTCATTGGACCTGTTAATTCTGGATGCTCTGCTAGTAATCTTCCAGAGGGATAAATATAAGGTATTTCGCATAATAAAACACGACTTATATAGCTTACTCCATCTATTCCTTGCTGTAAATGTGAACCCTCTCCAATAACTTTTTGTCTTATCATTTCCTGATTTATTTTTTTCATTTCTTTTAGATTTGAAGAAGGATGAACCATTAGGTGAATATCAAAAGGAGCATAAGGATTTGTTATATTGCAAAATTCAATCATGTCTTGCTCTGTTCTTATTTCCATGAGTTTTGAATAACTAAATCCTTTAAAAGTATTTATATAATAAAACATAATTGATATCTTTTAATAACTAAATGTTTTTAAATTAAGAAAAATACCTTATTTTATGAAAGTGCTTGTAACAGGCGGATGTGGTTTTTTAGGAAGCCATATCTGCGAAATGTACAGGAAAAAAGCATGGGAAGTCATTGCTTTTGATAATCTTACTAAATATGAGTTTGCTAAAAATCCTTATATGAAATCTGAAGCAAGGCTTCATAATAAAAAACTCCTTGAGAGTCTTGGGGTGGAAATTGTTGTTGCAGACATAAGAGATAAGGAGATATTAATGAGATGGTGTGAAGGAGTAGATTATATCTGCCATACTGCTGCACAGCCTACAATGACACTATCATGGGAAGAGCCTGTTTTGGATTTTACAACAAATGTTATTGGAACTTTTAATGTCTTGGAAGCTGCAAGAAAATTCAATATTCCTGTTGCATCCTGTAATTCTGTTCACTGCTATGGACCTGATAAAATAAATTCTGAATTAATTGAAATGGAAACAAGGTATATCAGGAATCCTGTTTCAATTAAAGAAAGCGAGCCATTATTACAGGGAGTTGTAACTCCTCTGCATGCTTCAAAATCTTCTGCAGAGCATTATATACAATGCTATATTGATACTTATAAAATAAAAGCAGCAAGTTTTAGACTGACTGGAATTTATGGACCTAATCAGTTTGGAGGAGAAGACCATGGATGGGTTGCTAATTTTGCAATAAGAAATGTTCTTGGACTGCCATTAAGCATTTTTGGAACAGGAAAGCAATTAAGAGATATTTTATATGCAACAGATGTTGCTGAAGCATTTGATGCCTTTTACAGAAATCAGGTACCGGGAATCTATAATATTGGGGGTGGAGAAAAAACAATGATATCCCTATTAGAATGCATTAAATTAATTGAGGAGATAACAGGCAAAGAGTCTATTGTAAAAATGGACAAAGGCAGGTTTGGAGATTTAAGATATTATGTTTCAGACATAAGCAAGGCAAAAAGAGAATTAGGATGGGAACCTAAAGTTCTTCCTGAAGAAGGCGTGAGAGAATTAATAGAATGGATTAAGAAAAATAATAATTTGTTTATTAAGAGTTGCTGAATCTCCTTGGTAATGCATAATCTCCATTGTTTCATCTGTTGATTAGAAATATATTTTATTTATTGGAATTACAAAAACTTTAAAAGATGTTTAATTAGTTGATTAAGTGAAAGCAACTGATTCATAACTTTCTTCTACTCATCAACATCTCTCATGTTTTTTATATTTCCAATATTTCATTTTATAGTTCAAACCATATAAATTTATAAAAGCCTTGTTTTTAACTAAATTTATGGACAAAAAGATCTTATTTTTGAAAGCAAGAACAGGCATGGATGATCCTTCTCCACCAATGTCTTTTAGTTATCTTGGAAAAATCGCGGAAGAAAGGGGATTTAAAGTTCTGGTTGAAAATCTTAATGCACAATACAATGAAAAAACAAATAAAGACATAGTTGAATTAATAAAAAAAGAAAAGCCATCTATTGTAGGAGTCCATATGTTTACAAACGCTGCAAGAGATTCTTATAATCTTATAAAAGATATAAGGCCTTTCTGCAGCCTTCTTATTGCCGGAGGGCCTCATCCAACAGCATGTCCTGAAGAAGTTTTGGAAAGAGGGGTTGATATTGCTGTTATTGGAGAAGCGGAAATATCTTTTAAATATTTATTAGATGCAATTTCTCTTAAAAAGAATTTAAAAAATGTTCGTGGAATAGCATACATGGAAAAGGGGAAGTTTGTGAAAACAAAACCTGCAGAGATTATCTATGATTTGGACAAGATACCTATTCCTGACAAAGATTTTCACAGGAAATCAGATTATGTCAGAATAAAAGAAGAAATTAATAATTTTGGACAGATTTTATCAACAAGAGGATGTCCTGGAAGATGCACTTACTGCTTTTCTCTTTTTGAAAAATGTTTCAGGATAGTTTCTGCAAAAAAAGTATTTGAAGAAATAAAATACCTGCATGATAAATATGGAATTGATTTTATTAATTTTATAGATGATTCATTTACAATAAACAAAAAAAGGCTTTATGAATTATGTGATTTGTTTATTGAATCTAAGATAGGAATAAAATGGTCTTGCGGAACAAGAGTTGATTTTTTAGACAGAGAAATGATTAAAAAAATGAAAGAGGCGGGATGCAAAATGATAATTCTTGGAATTGAAACAGCACTTCCTAAAACTTTGCTTGAAATGAATAAGGTTTTAGGAATAAATGGGATAACTACTCCTGAATTATATGTTCAAAGAGCAGATGATATTTTAAAATGGTGCGAAGAATTTGATGTGAGAGTTGGCGCGAATATATTATGCGGATTTCCATGGGAAACTCCTGAAGACATGAGGGAAATGCAGAGATATATAAATAGAATAAAATACAGGATTACCCAGGGATTTTATGGAGGAATATTGCAGCCACAGCCAGGAACTAGCATGTATGACAGATATGCAAAAAAATATGGCTTTGAAAAATGGTGGCTGTATAAAGAACCCTTGTTTAAAGATGACTACAGGCCTTTTTTCATGACATATTATCATCAATACTGGGATCATCTGTATAATGATTTTTTTAAATTTAACAGAAAGTACTTTAAAGAAATAGACAAACTATACAAATTAATGGGCAAATGGAATCTTTATATATTTGCAAGGAGAAGATTTAAAAATCCTCTTATCGCCTATTCTATCTATCAAATCTCATTTATATTGAGCAATATTTCAATTATTTTATTTTCAATATCCCTGAGATTTGAAAGAATGTTTATGGAAAAAATAAAAAAATTCAGCTACAGGTTCAAATTTAGGAAAGGAGATAAAAAATTAAATTAAACTTTTAATAAAAAATACAAATGGCAAAAATAGTTTTGGTTAATGCTGGAAAAAGTTATGAATATGGGGTTCATGAGCCATTGCATTTATTAGGTTTAGCAGCTTATGCAATTAAATTTGGGCATAATGTTGCAATTGCTGATCAGATAGCAGGAGAAAATGTGTTCAAGAAAATAGAAAAACTCAACCCTGATTTTGTTGGAATCACTGCAACAACAGCAGTTATAAATGATGCATATGAAATTGCTGACTGGTGCAGAAAAAAAGGATATAAAACTATCTTGGGAGGAGTTCATGCCAGTGTAATGGCTGAAGAAGGATTAGAGCATGCTGATTTTGTTGTTTGTGGTGAGGGAGAAGACGCTTTGATAAAAATATTAGATGGAAAAGCCAGAGAAAGAATAGTAAGAGGAGATTTTATCAAAGACATTGATTCTCTGCCAAAAATAAACAGAGATTTAATAAATGTCAAATACTACCAGAAATCAAAAGACAGAAATCCTGGTTCGCATCTTCATTTTGTACCTTCTAATACAAGACTTAATTCCATACTTGCAACAAGAGGCTGTCCTTTTAATTGTATTTTTTGCCATAATAGCTGGAGAGGGCTTCCTACAAGAATGAATTCTGCAAAACATGTAATTGAAGAAATGAAAGAACTGGAAGGCAAATATGGGACAGAGGCTGTTTTCTTTATGGATGATAATTTTTTAGCAAACAGAAAGAGAGTTTTAGAATTCTGCGAAGGTTATAGAAAAGAAAATCTTAAAATTATATGGGGATGCCAGGCAATGGTAACTTCTGTGAATGAGGAAATATTAAAAGAAATAAAATCTATCAATTGCAAGCAAATAATGTTTGGATTTGAGTCTGGAAATCAGAGAATCTTGAGCATAGTAAAAAACAATGCCACTACAGTTGAACAAAATAAAAAAGCTATAAAATTTGTAAAAGAAGCCGGAATACTTGCCTGCGGTAATTTTATGATTGGAAATCCCACTGAAACTGAAGAAGAAATAATGGAAACAAAAAAATTTATTCTTGAAAATAATCTTGATGGTTTTGGGATTACTATATCAACACCTCTTCCTGGAACAAAATTATGGAAAATGTGTGAAGAAAAAGGAGTTATTCCTAAAAAAATAGATTGGGCAAAATTTAATTTAAGCAATCCTACTTTTAATTTAAGCAAAGTTCCTTATGAAAGATTGCAAGAAATATGGAAGGATTTTTTGAATCTAACCTTGGAAAAAAATCCGCAAACAAATCCAGGCAATATTCTAAAAGTTGCAATAAAACACCCAAAAAAAGCAATAAAAAGGCTGATAAAAGACCCTAAATCGGGGATAGTTATATTAAAAAGACTATTTAAAAAAGTTTAAAATGGAAGAGCTCTTTTTGAAAGGATTAAAGATATGTAAAAGACTCAGAAAATAAATTTTCTGATCCATTCAAAAATAAAATTTTTGAAGGCCTCGGAGAAAAACTATATGGAGAAAATAAAAATCATACAAGCTTCACATTCATCTGAATCTTATTCTCTGGGAGAGGGTGAAAAAGATTTGAAAAAACTTGTTCTAAATGACTGGCCAGCAAGAGTTTCCAAACAAATTAAAAAAATTTATCCTGAAATTGAAATAGAATGCTGGGCTCCTGAAAGAATTTATAAAAAAGATGAGAGTTATGAAGAATATGGAGTTATTTTCAGATTTTTTCCAGTTACACTTTCTTTAAGATATGCCCTTGACATATCAATTCCTATGCTTAAAGAATTAAAAAAAGAAATAGAAAAAAGCAAAAAAGAAGGATATAAACTAATAATTCATTTTCATGAGGTTCATAATCTACATGGGCTTTTGATTGCAAGTCTTTTTAAAAATGAAAAAGTAATTCTCCAGCATCATGGAGGAAGCTGGCCAGTCAAACACCTGGGAGAATCAAAAAAAAAGAAATGGATTTTCCCGTTTTTTCTTTTAGGACAATTATGGGAGAATCTTGTTTTAAAAAATATCAAATATTATTACATACTAAGCAAAGAGGAGATGGATTATTTAAAAAAAAGAGCGCCTGATTCTAAAATAAGATTCCAGACAATGGGAATTGAAGATGAATATTTTAAAAAAATGAATAAAAAAACAGCCAGGAAAAAATTAAAAATACCCTTTAATAAAAAATTAATTTTGTATATAGGAAAAATTGCAAGGATTAAGGGCATGGGTTTTCTTCTGGAAGCTATGAAAAATATGCAGAGTGTGGAATTAAAATGCATAGGCTTTGGCCCTGAAGAGAGAATATTCAAGGATTATGTTAAAGAAAACAAGCTGGAAAATGTTGAATTTCTTGGAGGGGTTTTTGGAGAAAAAAAGATGCTTTATTTAAGAGCAGCAGATGCATTGATACTTCCTTCTTTAAGAGAAGGGGCTCCTGTTACTGTTATGGAGGCTTTGGCTTGCAATACTCCTGTGGTTGTGAGCAATGTTGGAGGAGTTCCTCTAATGATTGAAAATGGCAGAGAGGGAATTATAATAAAACAAAAAAGTCCTGAAGAAATTATCAAAGGGGTAAGAGAAATTTTAAAATGGAAAAACAAGAATGTCAGAAAATATGCTGACAAATACAGATGGAAAAAAATAGTTGATGGAACTATAAAAGATTATATGGAAATATAATTTGTGTTATGATATATCTGTTCATTAAGCTCTACTTCTGTTTATTTTTATCATCATCTCATTTTTAAATTATTCTCTCTAACTACTCATCTTTGTTTTACATTAGACTGCCAATATTGTCAGCATCATATATCCTTTATCAGTTATAATCTCTGTTGATTTTGTTATGGCTTCTGATTCTTTCACTTAATCTTCTTACTAACATATCTTATACTTGATATTACTGATATCTTTATATTTATCATCAATATATTCTATTATATCTTAATTGCAATTTACTTTTCTAAGAATTTTCTAAGCAATATTCCAATTGCTGTTATAAGAAAAGTTATAAGAGACATATAAAAAAAATTCCAGTTATCAGGTATTTTATTAGAAAATTTTAAGATTAGATAAAACATGATTGTAAAAATGACGTACATTAAAATAAAGCCAATTATTTCTCCTGATTTTCTTATATTTTCATTTTTATTGAAATTCATTCTATATTAAGCACAAATATTGGCAATAATAAATTTAGTGTAGATTCTCTAATCTTTAGCACTTTCTTCACTATCCCAAATATCTTGAGGATTATCCTCCCTTTTAATAAGAAATTTATCCATGATTAAATAGTCTATTCCAGTTCCCATCATACACTTATAAGCATCGTAGGGGGTACAAACAATTGGTTCACCTCTTATGTTAAATGAGGTATTAATTAAAATAGGAATCCCAGATAATTTGCCGAATTCTTTTATTAAATCATAGTATATGTTATTTTGCCCTCTTCTTATTGTCTGTAATCTTCCAGAACCATCAACATGGGTTACTGCAGGAATTTTTTTGTGATATCTCTTTTTAATTGGATAAACCATTAGCATAAAGTCTGTTGGCAATGGAATTGGCTTATCGCAATCAAAATATTCAGAAGCATCATCAACACAAACAACAGGTGCAAAAGGCCTGAATTTTTCTCTATGTTTCACTTTTAAATTTAATATTTCCTGCATATGGGGATTGCATGGATTTGATAATATGCTTCTTGCACCTAATGCCCTAGGACCCCACTCCATTCTTCCATGAAACCAACCAACAACATTGTTATTATAAATTAATTTTGCTGTTTCTCTTACAATCTCTTTTTCCCTCTTAAATTCATAATATTTAATATTATTTTCTTCCAAAAATTTCTTTATTTCTTCTTTTGAAAACTCAGGCCCTAAATAAGGATTGTCAAGTTCATAGATTCTTTTATTTCCTAGAATAGTATTATAAATAAAAACTGCAGCACCAATGCTTGTTCCTCCATCTCCAGGATCTGGCTGAATCCAGATATTCTTAAAAGAAGTATTTCTTAATATCTTGCCATTTATCACACTATTCAGACCTACCCCTCCTGAAATAACAAGATTCTTGCAATTAGTTAATTTATAGGAGTAATTCAGAATCTTTATTATTGCCTCTTCAGTTATTAATTGAAGTGCAGCTGCTATATCTTTATGTCTCTGTGTTACCTCTGATTCAGATTGCCTTACAGGACCATCTAACAAAATACAAAGTTTTTTAGAAGGCATTCTATTTGCATAATGAAAGATGAAATAACTCATATCTAACCTATAACTTCCATCATCTTTTATGTCTATTACTTTTTTTAATTTTTCATAGTATTGATTAGTCTTTTTGTTCATATCTCCATATGGTGAAAGTCCCATTACCTTATATTCCGAATTATTAACCGAGAAACCCAGATAGGCTGTAATCGCGGAGTAAAGAAGTCCTATTGAATGTGGAAATTTTATCTCTTTTAAAAGTTTTATGTCGTTTTCTTTTCCAAAACCATAGGTTGTTGTTGTCCACTCTCCTACTCCGTCTATGGTTAAAATTACTGCCTCTTTAAAGGGGCTTATGAGAAAACTCGCTGCATGAGCCATGTGATGCTGCATAAATAAAATATCCTTTTTATATTTTAACTTCTTTTTTATTATTTTGATTATTCTAAACTTCTCATTAGTCCAATTAGGTATTGACGATAAGAATATTTTATAACTTTTAGGAAAACACTGCAAATGTTGGTAAAGAAATCTCTCAAATTTTAAAAATGGTTTTTCATAAAATCCAATGTAATCTACCTCATCTATTGTTATTTTTTGGCTTTCTAAACAATATTTTATAGCATTTTCTGGAAAACTTGTGTCATGTTTTTTCCTTGTAAATCTTTCTTCCTGAGCTGCTGCTACAATTTTTCCGTCTTTCAATAATGCTGCAGAAGAATCATGATAAAAACAACTTATTCCTAAGATATACATTTTAAAAATTGTATCTGTCAATTTTTAAAGCCACAGAAATTTCCAAAAAATTTCTGATGTTTTAAAATTGCCGGTAATATTTGGTTATATCCTCCTTGCTTAAATTTAAATCTTCCCAGTAAGTTCCAGTATTCATTTCCAAATCCAAAAATCTTTTTTTAAAAAGTTTTGCAAAGATTGATGTCAATCCTACCCCAATAAAATAAACAATGCTTAATAAAATTGAATTTATTATTGTTGCTATATTCTTTCCGAATATTTTCTGTCCTTCTTTTAAGCCGGATAAAAATTCCAAAATTTTTTCTTTCATTTTATTTATTAGAGGAAATCTTTTTACAAATAATCGTATAGTTAAAGGTTCCAAGCAAACCAAAAATTCCTGGAATGAATAATTTTGGATTTTTTGAATTTATTACTGCTTTTTCTAATTCTTCAAAATTCTCATAATTTCCAATGTCCCTGCCAATTTCTTCATGAAGTATGCTGAATTTATCAGAAACCAAAACTTTTAAGTCATTCTTAGTAAACATATATGGGTGGTGAATATTAAAAATTTTCTTTGAAAAAGTTTTTTTTAGTATGCTCCATATTTTTGCGATATTCACAAATCTTTTCTGGAAAACATAGTTCTCAAAATGAAATATACCCTTGTCTTTTAAAACTCTGTTTATTTCATTCAAGACTTTCTCCGGGAGATGTGTATGGTCTAATACATTTATCAAGATTACAATATCAAAATGTTTATCTGGAAAAGGTATTGCCTCACCCTGAGCTTTAATCAAATGAGTTGATTTGTAATCAAATTTGAACTTTTTCTTATAAAAATCTGCAAGAGGGTCTATTGAATATTTTTTTCCTTTTTTAAAATGATTTATTACATCTTCTGGACCACAACCTATCTGCAGAATTCTTATGTTTTTTGATATCTTTATATATTTAGCCCATTCCTTTAAAAGAATTTCTGCTTTTTTTTCATATCTTTCAAATGTTTTTTTTAATAATGAATCTGCTGTAAAATCATTCCAAAATTCTTCTTCTGAAATATGGGCTATGTCCCATCTTTCTTTTGGAACATTTCTCTTTAATTTTCCATCTTTAGTTTCTGAAAATCCTTCTAAACTTCTGTAAAACCTTTCTTTGTTCATAAAAGGAGATATTTATTCTGGTTTATAAATGTTAAGATAAAGGGTTCTGTTAAATTAAAAGGTGATAAATTCATTAAAAATTTGTATTCTCCGAATATAAACTGACTATTTTATTAATTA
>JBBSYU010000145.1:0-1588 GCA_038045105.1 Nanobdellota archaeon
ATCTATTCATCAAGATGACAAATCAACAGAAAATTCGATTACCTGATTTTTATATTTTATTATCAGATACTAAATCAAATAATCTCACCACAGCTGAGATTAGGTGATACCAAGGAAACCCACACTCATAAAAGCAATTTTTGTACAAATAACAAATTAGTAAATTGTTTTTACTCGACATTTATGTGTGGGAGGATATTATTTACTAAAAACTGAATATTTTCATGTCTGAAGAGTTTTTTTCTTAATTTGGATATATATCTTTTAGGATAAAAAAGAATAAAAAGCAGTTCTATATATGATTTTATTGATTAATGGGCAAAATGGAATAAAACTGAGGTATAAAATGGAAAAATGTTCAAGATGCAGAATCAGCGGAAATATGATTCAATTGTATGATGCTATTTATGAAGGACAATTAAATCTTATTTGCGAGAGATGCGCTATAATAGAAAATATTCCTGTTATTAAAAAACCTAATCCTGAGCAGATTAAAGAGTCTGAAAAAGGAACTGGTGTTTATGAAAGAATGAGAAAGATGGCTGGAATGAAAGATGAAAAAAAGCCAGAAATTCTTTTAAGAGAGCAGAGATTAAAAGAATTAGAGAAAAATCCGAGACTTGAAAATCCTCAAAGAAAGGCTCTGGATTTAATACAACACTTTCATTGGGAAATAATGAGAAATAGAAGAAGAAAAGGGCTTAGTCAGGAACAGCTTGCACAAAAAATAAATGTCCCTGTAATTGCAATTGAAATGCTTGAAAAAGCTAAAATGCCTGATAATGCTGAAGAAATAATAAGAAGACTGGAAAATTTTTTTTTAATGAGGTTTATGAAGGTAAGTGAGATTGAAATCATTAATAGAATGAAAGAAAGACAGACAAGAGACAAGCCTGTTCTTTTGGATGAATATGGAAATGAATTAGATTCTATTCCAGAGCCTGAAATAGAGCATGGAGAGGAAGAGAGAGAAGAAAAACAAATTGGAACTGATAATTCTGGAAATTTTGACTTAAACAGGACAGATATCAACAGAGTGACTGTTGATGATTTAAAAGAATTTCACAGGAAAAAATTAGAAGTTTCAAAACAGGAGCAGAGAGAAGAACAGAGGAGAATTGAGGAAAGGCAGAGATTAATAGAGGCAAGGAAAGAGGAATTAAGGGGGTTAAAAGTAAAAGAATCCAAGGAGTTTGATGATATGCTTGGTGGAACTGAATTGCTGGAAAATCATGAAGAAAAGGGAGAAGATTAGATTTTTTATCTGATTATTAGTAATATATAATGTCCGAAATTAAACCACTTACTTTAGTAAGTGGATATTCTTTTGATGTTTTAATTTCGGAACACAGAAAATCCGTAAGGATTCTTCTGTTCAGGAGAATTCTTTCTGAAAAGAATTTCCTGCATCCTAAAAACAAGTGCCAATCAAACCACACACTTTAGTGTGTGGTGGCACATTGTTTTTTTGATTTTTAAGAAATGTTTATGAGAGAGTAAATAGTGGTTAATGAATTTAAATCTCTCTGCAATAATGCTCTGTCCGGAGTTTTAAATTAATACATTTTTGCACAATTATTTCCTCGTT